>NZ_JAKKRZ010000031.1:0-46522 GCF_025653725.1 Shewanella sp. SM74
AATTTTTGACTGCCAACCCGAAGGTTAAGCAGTTTCGATTAACTCAACACCTGTGAGTGTCCACACAGATTTCTTGTTTTATCTTGTTAAAGAGCAACTCAATATTCGTAAGAGAACTTGAGTACCACACTGAGCGTCGAACGCTTCCAGTTGGCTAGGGCTGCGTATTCTACGCATTTCCCGTTTCGCGTCAAGGAGTTTTTGCAAACTTTCTTAACACTCATCAATCAATAAACTCATTGATGAACTGTCACATCAGGCTGCTTAACGCTGTCTGCCGTGTCAGTGGATGCGCATTATAGGGAGCAGGAGATTTTGTGCAACCCCTATTTTAAGGAAATTTGCAGTTAATTCTAATTATCTAATCTAGCCACACCATACCCACCACCTACCCCCAAAGTTATCCACACCCAGCTCATTTTAGACTCAGTTTCAACTTAAAATGAAGTTTGATGAACCTCTATTACTACGAATAAAGCATGGAGATTCCGTTGATTCTCGAGGCCAGAGGTGGGTACTTGATGCTGCTTGTTCTGATAAATTGACGAATGACAGATTAAAGAGATTCTTTGCCAACTTAATCAGAGATACAGGTCGTATTGCACAGAGCTGAGATTGGCCACTTGTTAGCGATGAGCTTATCTATTAAAGCTAAGTTGATTTGTCAAAAACGTCATGCACATTAAGAGTGGCATGTTCGCTTACCTATATTTAATGACAGAAAATTTAGTGGCATAGTGGCAATAATTTAGAAGCAAAAAAATACCCGCCAATGGCGGGTATTTTCTCATTCAGCTATGGCGTTAAACGCTGAGCTTATTCTTCAACAGGCGAGACCACGAACAGTAAGTCGCCTTGAGACACTTGCTGACCATTGCTGTTCAGGATGCGCTCTATACGATACTTCTTATCTTCAGGGTACAGAATCGCACTCTGACGGTTAAAGCCGGCTAAGGTCACTTGCGAGAACATCTTCATCGCTTCTGTTAGTGCTAGTGTTTGATCGACTGTGACTATGTCACCTTCTTTCACGAAGTCCGCTTCACCCGGTGCAGAAGAGGTATAGAAGATACCAGCGCCTTGGGCTAACACTTTCAGTTCGTTACTTTCGCCAACACGCAGTGACTCAGTGTCTACTTCCGCAGTTTCAGCGGCAGCTTCCATTTCTGCGATCAACGCAGGAATATCGAGCTCAGCCATTAAGCGTGGCAGATAGTTAGTGTCGTAAACACCTTCGTTGAAGGTACCATCTTTCAAGATCAGCTTGAGTAACGGAATGTTAGTCGCGATGCCTTTCAGCACTACACTGTTTAAGTATTCGTACAGTTTGGCAATTACATCCTCACGGTTTTCACCACGCATGATGATTTGCGCAATCAAGCTATCGTAGTATGGCGATACTTCTTTACCTGGCGCAGCAATCGAAATGATTTCCACATCTGGATGATCTGGGAACACACACTCAGTGATCTTGCCAGGATTTGGGATCAGCTGCAGTATGCCATGGCTATCGAGCGCCGCTTTCTCAGCCGTCACACGTACTTCCATCGCATAACCAATTTCTTTAGGCTCTAACGCTGCAATTGAACGGCCAGCGGCAATATCAAACTGCGCACTAACGATATCAATACCTGAAGTCGCTTCCGTGACAGGATGCTCAACCTGCAAACGCGTGTTCATCTCCATAAAGTAGACTTCGTTCGCATCTAAGTTATAGATAAACTCTACGGTACCTGCGCCCATGTAATCGGTCGCGTCGCCTAAGGCACGGGTATAAGCCAGCACTTGTCGCTTCAGCTCATCCGGCAGCATAGTTGAGCCAGATTCTTCGACCACTTTTTGGTTATTACGTTGAACCGAGCAGTCACGCAAACCTAATACTTTCGCGTTGCCGAACTTATCTCGCAGTAACTGCACTTCGATGTGACGTAGTGATGTCACATACTTCTCTAAGTACAAGTCACCGTTACCAAAGGCAGCGGCCGCTTCAGTTGCGGTTTTTTGGAATAAACCAATCATGTCTTCAGGACGTTTTACAACCTGAATACCTTTACCGCCACCACCTTGTACCGCTTTAAGCAGTACTGGATAGCCGATTTCGCTCGCCACGTTTACGGCTTGTTCAGCATTGGTCAGAATACCGTGCGAACCAGGCACAACAGGTACGTTTTGCGCTTGCGATGTCTTAATTGCGTTCGACTTGTTACCCATAGTCGTCATTGAATGCACGCTAGGACCGACGAAGTTAACACCGTTATTCACACACAATGCAGCAAACTGTGGGCTTTCTGATAGGAAACCAATACCAGGATGCAATGCATCAACCTGTTCATATTCGGCCACTTTCAGCACTGAGTATGCGTTCAAGTAACTTTCGTCCGAGGTGTTACCACCAAGACAAACTAACTTGTCAGTTTCTTTAAGCATATCCGCGGGGACTGACGTCATATCAGGATCCGACGCCACTAATACCACATTGATATTATTGTCATGCGCCTTGCGAATAAGTTTCACCGCAGTACAACCACGGGCGTGAACCAATACTTTGTTAATTGGCTTCATTAACTTACGTGGATCGTTCTGCACGATCACTTCTTCTTCAACAGTAGCTTCAACCACTAAGGTCGACAGTGCATTGATGATCACGTCGTTAATTTTTGCCGAAGGCATTGGCATCAGAGGATCGATACCCGCTAACTGAGAGTCTAAATTGTCGCTGAATGGGTTATGGACTAAGCCCGCCATTGCGCCAGGTACTTTTGACAAGTAGTTAGACAGCGTTGCCGTTGATGGTAAGTAAGCTGGCACCACCATTTGACCTGCGAACGGCATGTTAGTACCAGACAGATAGTAAGTTTGCACCAATGGGTGAGTCACAAAACTCGCCTGCGCACCACCAGTACAGTCACCAAAACCAAACATCAGTACTGGCAATTCGTTATCACGAATAAAGCGCGTGATACGATCGTTCACCACAGCCATAGAGAATAGCGCCGCGGCGCCTTCTTTAGTCTGCATACCGCCTGAACTGATAAAGCACACAACGGGTAATTTACGCTTAGCACACTCGATTAATAGTGCAGAGAATTTCTCAGCACTGGCCATATCGAATGCACCCGCTTGGAATGCGGTGTTAGACACAGCCACACCCACACGCACTTTTTGACCTTTTTCTTTAAAGTCAGCAATACCTGTGATCAAACCACATGGGCGAATGCCTTTATCTAATGCGTCTTCAATCGATAAACGGAAGCCAGGGAAGTTGAGCAAGTTAGCCGACATCTTGTCGCCGTTGATCTCTTCGAAATGGGTAAAGAACTGCTTCACCACATTTTCCCAAGTCATGTTGCCTTTACGTTTTTCGTCACGCAGCACTTTTTGGATCAATAGATCCTGATAACCCATGGTCAAGCGGTTCCAGAAGTCCTTACGACGACCGATACGCACAGGGTTGATCGCGCCAGTGTACTTGCTGGTATCGCTTTCACTATCGAAATACTCAGGCAGTAAACGCTCGAAGAAGTAAGTCAGTACCACGAATAGACTGTCGTTAAGTTGTGGGAAACCCACACTCTTCCACTGCTCTACTCGCACCAACAAATCGGCGCGGTTCGATTGACCCATAAAATACTTGAGCCACTTATAGAACTTAGCTTTGTCGTTCGAGGTATCTTGCGTCGACAATGCATGGTCAATTGACTTGTGCAACAGGTTGTTCACTGAGTTACGTGACAAACTCTTCGACATCATGGCTTCTTTAGCGATTGACGCTAAGCTGCCCACAACGTTGTCATACAAGGCATTGAAGATCAGAATGTTATGGCATTGCCAAATAAAGTCTTCACGCAGTTCTTCATTTACCACCACATCAAGCACAGTCAGCTGATTCAGCTCAGGCCATTTAGCTTGAGTCACAGACTTTGGCAAACTTTCTAAGTGCTGAATCAGCCCTTTAAAGTTGTTAGCCGCATTGCTTTTCCAACGGTGATATAAAGACCAACTGATGTTGAATAACAGCGCCTTACGTGCTTTTTTATAGTTCTCTTTTGGCTCACCCAAAATCAAACGTGTCAGCATGTTACGCTCGGTAGAGACTTCGTCACGTTTAGCGACAAAGTTAGTCCACAATTTATTCAAATCTTCGTCATAAACTAGCTTGTCAGGGTTAGACAACCAAGCTTGGAACACACGGTCTTGTTCCTGTTGAATACGTGCCAACAGATCACCTTCTGGCACGCTAGCACGTGACAGACGACCATATTGCTCTTGAGAAATAGAATGGATACGGCTACGTAGCGTTAAATAACGCAAATAGCGATAGGCGCTACCGAACAAGTTATGGTGACTGGTCGGGCTCGTTGCCACAGCCAATTCTGCGTTCAGTTCCAAAGCCATCAAGTTTTTAGATGGATTAAGGAAACGAGTTAAACTGCGATCATAATGCTCACGTAAATCTTTAGATTCACGCACAAAATTCATCGCTGCACGCTCAACCGCTTCTACGCTGCTAATAATAGCGCGGCGCAGATTGTGCTGACGCTCGTCACGATCGCCCGGTGAAAAGTCGATGATACCGTCGATACAACCTGAGGTATAAAGCTCTTCTGGTGATACACCCACAGATTTCGCACATTCTTGCCAAGATAAGTTGTACTTACGAGCAATACTTTGCAGACCTTGTGGCTGGATCGTGTTGAAAATACCGTCACGCAACGACAACAGAATGTTCGCCGCAGCTAATGGAATTGCGCCACCAGAATAACCAGCACCAATTACGATACCGACTGTCGGTACGTCAACGTTGGCGCTTTCTGCGATGGCTTTAGAAATTGAATGCGCTTGGTTTTGGCTGTTAGCGATTTCGCCAGCATCCGCCCCTGGGGTATCAATTAAATAGATAATAGGCATAGACAATTCGGCGAAATGACGAATTGCTTTACAAGCGGCGTAATGATGCTCAGGCATCCAAGCACCGTTAGCGGTAGTGCGTTCTTGGGCAATAAAGCCAATACGACGAGTGCGTGAACCAAAGTTCAGCTCGACCTCAGCACTGTAAAAAGAGCCCAAGTGAGTTTCCGTAATCAAACGACCTTTAAGATCGGCAATAATACGTTTTGCACCAGGACGACCTTTATCTTGGGTCGGCTGGATCACTTTAGCAACGTAACCGTCGACATCTAAAGATGCCAAGTCTTTTAAGTTTGCTTGAATAGCATCCTCATTTAAAAGACCTTTAATTTCTTCCGATAAACTCTGTTTACTGTGCTTAGGAAACAGAGAAAAATCTTTTGCCAAATGCTCGGCCTGTAAAAAAAGCGGATCGGGCGTTTGGGCTTGAGTCATGTGTTTGGGCTGATTATTGCTGGTCATCAAAAGATCCTCTGCTTAGCCTCTGAAAATTTTTAGCCAATAAATATAACTTTGTTATCCCGTCAAATGCCATTAAACTGCATAGGACGCTTTGTTCCAAATATGAGACAGTGGGAATAACATGCCAGATTTAAACGGTATGATGCTATTTGCAGCCGTAGTTAGAGCGAAGGGATTCTCCCAAGCTGCACGTGAAACCGGCCACCCAAAATCCACCATAAGTCGCAAAATCGCGCAGCTAGAAGAACAACTTGGCGTGCGATTACTACAGCGCGACACCCGTAATTTGAGTTTGACCCAAATCGGGGCACTCTTTTATCAACACTGTGATTCGATTCGCAATGAGGTAGAAGCGGCCAAGGCAGTTATCGAGAATACTCACGATGATGTGTCAGGATCATTACGCATTGCAATCCCTGTGTCATTTAGCCAAGAACTTATCGCTAACCTCTGTAGCGGATTTATGCGTTTATATCCCAATGTTGAATTAGATGTCCAGTTTACCGACAACGATATTGGTTTAGTCGGTGAAGGATATGACATAGCCATCAAATATGGTCCACTTCAATCGTCGGACTTAGTCGCAAGATTACTGTTTGAACGCCAGCCAATTTTAGTGGCAAGCCCTGCATACTTAAAACTCAAAGGCACACCCGCGACCCCAAAGGAACTCAGCCTGCACAGTGGGATTTTATTGGGGACTTCTCGCTCAGCACCAATTTGGCCATTGGGTAAAGGTTCGCGTAAAACCATGGCGAACTTTCAGCGTAAAGTGAGGGTCAACAGCCCGATAATGGTGAAGCAATTAGCCATAGATGATTTTGGCATCGCCATGTTATCCAATTCAGCCTGTAAAACCGAGCTTGCTAATGGACAGCTAGTACCGATTTTACAGGAATGGCCGATTGAACCTTTTAAGGTTTATGGGGTTTATTCGAGCAGACGCCAACTGGCCACCAACATCAGTGTCTTCTTAGACTTCTTTGTAAAACGCTTCAGCAGCCAAGAAAGCCTGCAATCCCTAATGGGTTAACGTTTCCCGTCGCATCAAGGAAGCCTGTTTCAAGAAAACCCAATAAAAAAGCCTAGATCTGAGTCTAGGCTTTCAGTATCACGATTGATGTCAGCTAAGTAGGCCGTTTCATACGCAATTCTCGCAAGGTTTAGATACGCTATGCTTACGCTACCTAGCATGGGCTAAGGAATAACGTGTTCCCGTTTTAAGATTTCCTTAGTAATGGCTTGACGCAATGGTAAACCTGCCGCGTCGGGAATATCCATATTCATCGCAAAAAACCATACATTATCATCGAGTTCAACCCAACCTACCCACCAGCCAATGCTTGGTTCTGCTCTGACTGCATAACCGGTTTTCGCACGGATAATATAGTCAGAATTCGCTTCAGTCAGCATGGCTTGCTTAACAATACGTAAACTGCGCTCAGAAGCGTGTATCTTGTTGTGATAAAGCTTACGTAGGAAATCGATTTGCTCTGTAGCCGAAATTCGTATGCCACCATCTAACCAAAAGCTATCCAAATTTCCCGAAATATCCTCATTACCATAATCAAACGAGGCGATCATCTTCGACATACGCGCCTCACCAATTTGGCGAGCAAACTCTTGATAGACAGGCACAACCGAATACTTCATTGCAGTAATAAGGTTATGATCACGATTCCAAGTTGCGATATCTCGACTTTTACCATCCCACTTAAAGACTTGATGCTCATCCTTCACCACGCCAAGCTCTAGCGCGATCAAACTGTTAGGAATCTTAAACGTCGATGCAGGTAAAAAACCTTGATTGGCACGTTTAAGATTATTAGTGAATCCCTGTTGCTTGTTTTCATTCCATAACACCACTACGCCTTTAGTTTGGTGCTGAGTAAAACTGGCATCCCAACTGCGGGTTTCTTGCCACTCCTTAGCTGTAGTAGATGCAAAAGTCGGCGCCACTAAGCTTGACGACACTAAAATAGACGACATCACCAGCACAGCCGATATGGTGAACAAACGCATAAAGTCTCCTTGTAGAAAAACAAACAATCCAATGAACTAAAAAAGTGATTAAGGCTATCACTTAGGGTTTTGGCAAGCCCTAGCAAACTGCTGACCAATTGTGGCAAAAAAGAGGCAAACTAGACCCTATTGCACTGTTGCAGATGGATTAATGCTAGCGCCATATGATTTGTGATAGAAGATATTGGCATAAGATGACAAAGATCACTGAGCTTAACTTTATTACCCTCAGCTTGTAGTGCATACTTTTTGGCATAAGAGCCTATCCGAATGAAAAAAATAATTATTATTTCCAATGAATAACGTCTAATCACTACAGGGAAGCCAAACATGTTGAAGCCAGTGTTAACACTCATCCTCACCACCAGCTTAATGACTACAGCCAGTGCCGTGCAGTTATTTGGTGACGTTGAAGTTTCCCGCCTACCAACAGCCGAAAAAACCATAGGCGACGTAGTCACTCGCTATCAAGCACTTGACGATGGTCTGGCTCAGCTGAGCTCAAAGAAAAACGAAGTTGACGCCACCCAATTAGCGGCGCGCCAAGGACACAGATTGTGGCAACAAGCTGTCCGCGATGTACAGTCAGGGCATTTTGACGACCGACCTTTATACTGGGCTCGCCTTGCCATGCTTAATAGTCTAAAAACCACCAGCGCCAACTTTAAAATGGCCGATTGGCAACAAGACATATTAATGAGTGCGGTTGAAAAGGCCTCACGGGGTTTTAGCGATATTCAATATGGTGATGATATCCAAATCAAAATATTCCTCACGGGTTTCGATCCTTTCTTCCTCGACAAAGATATCACCCAGAGCAATCCTTCAGGTCTAGTCGCCCTCGCCTTGGATGGTTTTCGCTTTGAAATTAATGGTAAAACGGCGCAAATAGAAACCGCTATGGTGCCAGTGCGTTTTGCAGATTTTGATCAAGGACTTATCGAGTCGCTATTGAGCCCGATTTATCGCGATCCTAAAACCCATTTTGTGTTCACCGTTAGCATGGGCCGAACTGATTTTGATATTGAACGCTTCCCAGGGCGAAACCGCAGCGCAGCGGCGCCCGATAACCAAAACGTACTCACTGGCGGCACTAAAACCGCACCGGTTGCCCCAAAGCTTAATGGTAACGATTTTATCGGCCCCGAATTTGTGGAATTTTCACTGCCTGTTTCGGCTATGCAAGTCAAAGATGGTCAATGGAAAGTCAATGATAACCATACTGTCACTACCCTTGCCCGCGGCGAATTTAGTGCAACATCATTAAACGAACTGCAAAACGAAACCTCAGTCGAAGGCTCTGGCGGCGGTTATCTCTCTAATGAAATCTCCTATCGCGCCATAGTCTTGCAGCAAAAGTTTAATAGCCATGCCAAGGTCGGCCACATTCACACACCAAGAGTCAAAGGCTATGATGCCGATACAGAGCAAGCCATAGTCGAGCAAGTACGCACTATGGTGATGCAGGCGGCAGCGAGTTTATAGCCAAGTCACATTTCCTGAAACAGGCTGAAACTGGCATTGTCAGATAGCGTTCGCTATGATGCGAACGCTTCTGATGTGAACGCTTAGGCAGGCTTAATCACCGATAAGTTTTAAGCACTCAATTTTATCTTTAACCGACGAGATCCAACGCTAACCCTATGTTGAAACCTGCAGACTTACTCAATGCCTTACGCCGTCGCAGCAGTGAAGCACTTGCCCCACTGACAAAATCGACGTACGCAGCCTTGGGCCAAAGCCAAGATAAGTCGCAGGTGATAACGAGTCCACCTGCACCCAATCCGACTCAGGCACATATTTTCACCGGTTCATCACGCCCACTCTCGTCACTACAAATTCAAGTACTAGAGCGAATTGAAGCCTGTTATCAAGAGGCCGAGATATCGCTTAAGCGCACTTTTCCACGCCCAGTCACTCAATTTAGTCTAAGGGGTAAGAGCGCGGGTACGGCTCATCTGCAACAGAATCGCTTGCGATTCAATCCTGTATTGCTACGCGAAAACAGCGAGGCATTTCTGACTGAGGTCGTCCCCCACGAAATTTGTCATTTGCTGTGTTTTCAGCTTTTTGGCAAAACCAAGCCCCACGGTAAAGAATGGCAATCTTTGATGTTAACGGTATTTAAGGTCAATCCGAGTACCACACATAGCTTTAATACCACTTCAGTTACGAGTCGCGATGTTGAGTATCGCTGCGCCTGTGGACCGATTCGACTGAGTATTCGCCGCCATAACAAGGTGCTGCGTGGTGAAAGTCGTTATATTTGTAAACGCTGTAAGACCCATTTAACTGCGATCTAGCGACTTTCAGCAAACAAAACTCCCACCTAAGTACGACTCAATTTGCATAAACAGCGATATTTCCCTTACCATCACGCCATAAAAGACGAGCCAAAGGCTCGCGTAGTGTTTGTTATTTTGGGATAAATTTTGAACATAGCTTCTTTAACCGTTAATTCACGGCGACTTTTGTTGTGCCTAATCACTTGGGCGGCGACCTTATCTGTGCCCGCAAGTGCCTCAGTGTCACATCCCAGCAGTTTCAGCCAAGCGAAAACCAAGTCACAGGCGCTCTACGCAGGCAGTCGCCAAGGTACTCTGCCCGCAGTCAGCTTTTACTGTGGCTGTGAAATTCAGATCAAAGGCAAATCGTGGAAACCCGATCTCGCCAGCTGTGGTTATCAAGTCCGTAAGCAGGAAACACGCGCCAACCGTATCGAGTGGGAACACATAGTCCCCGCCTGGGAATTTGGCCATCAACTCCAATGCTGGCAAAAGGGCGGCCGTAAAAACTGTGCCGATAACAGTAATGAATTTAATAAAATGGAATCGGACATGCATAATTTGGTACCCGCAATTGGTGAGGTCAATGGCGATCGCAGCAACTTCCGATTTAGCCAATGGAACGGTAAGGCCGACCAATATGGCCAATGTGCTATGGTAGTCGACTTTAAGAATCGTCAAGCACAACCTCCCGCGAATACCCGCGGTAAGATAGCCAGAACCTACCTCTATATGCAGCAGACCTATGGTCTTAAAATCGCCTCAAGCCAATTAAAATTGTTTAAGGCATGGGATAAAACCTATCCAGTTGATACTATTGAGTGCAAACGTGATAACGCCATAGCGCAAACCCAAGGTAACCATAACCCCTTTGTGCAGAATGCCTGTAATGCGCCACCACAGCGTCAACAATTAGCCGAATAAGGTCGACAATGAGAGTCCCAAGAATTTATCAACCTCAGCCATTAGCCATCAATCAACAGTTGAACTTAGACGAAGATGGCGCGGCCCATATCGGCAAGGTGCTACGCATGGGCAACGGCGAACATATCAGTCTATTTAATGGCGATGGCCATGATTATCTTGCTGAAATTGTTGACGCAGGTAAGAAGCATGTCACAGTAAAACTGCTCTCCTGTGAGGCCAATTTATCTGAGTCGCCACTCAACTTACACTTAGGCCAAGTGATTTCCCGTGGCGATAGAATGGAGTTCACCATTCAAAAATCGGTCGAGCTTGGCGTGAATACGATTACGCCGCTGTTTTCCGATCGCTGCGGTGTGAAACTCAACGGCGAACGCCTAGAGAAAAAAATTCAGCAATGGCAGAAGATCGTCGTGAGCGCCTGTGAGCAATCGGGACGCAGCCAAGTGCCCGTGGTTCGCCCAGCGATGGACTTACACGATTGGTGCACTGAGCCTACCTCAGCGCTTAAACTCAATTTGCATCCACGTGCCGCACACGGTATCAATGGCTTAGATTTGGCCCATACCCGCGTGCGACTATTAATTGGCCCAGAAGGCGGTTTGTCGGCGGAAGAAATCGCCATGACAGAAACCTATCAATTTACCGATGTGTTGCTTGGCCCCAGAGTGCTACGCACCGAAACCGCCTCGCTCACCGCCATTACGGCACTGCAACTCAGATTTGGTGATTTAGGCTAGACCGTCCACAGCCGCACACAGCGGTGGTATGGCACCCCATTATCCAATAAATGCTTTTTTGCCTGCAAACGGCGACAAATAAGGAACAGATTAATGATAAAACTCGGCATAGTGATGGACCCCATCAGTGAGATCAACATTAAGAAAGACTCCAGTTTTGCCATGTTAATGGCCGCGCAGGAAAGAGGTTATCAGCTGTTTTATATGGAAATGGCCGATCTTGCCATGGTCAACGGTGTGGCTATGGCCAATATGCGTCCGTTAACTGTTTTCAATGATGCGAGCAAATGGTTTGAACTAGGTGAATCTCAAGACACGCCGATGAGCGAACTCGACGTGATCTTAATGCGTAAGGACCCGCCATTCGATACTGAGTTTATCTACGCAACTTACATGCTTGAACGCGCCGAAGAACAAGGCGTGTTGATCGTTAACAAGCCACAAAGCTTACGTGATGCTAACGAGAAACTGTTTACCGCATGGTTTAGCGAATTCACGCCAGAAACGATCGTAACCCGTGATGCCAAACGTATCCGCGCTTTCCACCAAGCGAAGGGCGATATTATTCTTAAGCCACTTGATGGTATGGGCGGCACCTCGATTTTCCGCGTGAAGCAGGACGACCCAAACCTTGGGGTCATCATAGAAACCTTGACCAGCTATGGCCAACAATATGCCATGGCGCAAGCCTTTATCCCTGAGATAACCAAAGGCGATAAACGCATTTTAGTGGTCGATGGTGAGCCTGTGCCCTACGCCTTGGCGCGTATCCCAATGAAAGGCGAAACCCGTGGTAACTTAGCGGCAGGCGGAAGCGGTGTGGCTCAACCTTTATCCGACAGCGATTGGGTAATTGCCCGTGCCATTGGTCCAGAACTTAAAAAGCGTGGACTGATTTTTGTCGGCCTCGATGTCATTGGTGACAAGCTGACTGAGATCAACGTAACTAGTCCAACTTGTATCCGTGAGATCCAAGCAGCATTTAATGTCGACATCACCGGCATGTTAATGGATGCTATTGAAGCACGCATGAACACCAAAGCATAAAAATTTACCAACGAGTTTGTTGATTTAAGGCGCTTTGACATCACAAGCGCCTAGCCACTTTCTAGGGATGTGATATGAGTTTCACCAAAGCGCCATTCTTGTTACTCGGCATAGGTTTATTACTATCGACTCCGACTTGGGCCAACATAGAAACAGGTCCAACGAAAGCACCGTCGCGTCCCAAAAACATTGTCATCATGATAGGTGATGGTATGGGACCGTCTTACACTAGCGCTTACCGTTACTACAAAGATAATCCTGACACAGAGGAAGTCGAACAAACCGTATTCGACCGTTTACTTGTAGGTATGGCGAGCACTTATCCCGCCAGTGTCAGTGGTTATGTTACCGACTCAGCCGCGGCAGCAACAGCGCTCGCCACTGGCGTTAAATCTTACAATGGGGCGATCTC
Source organism: Shewanella sp. SM74 (assembly GCF_025653725.1). NCBI lineage: Bacteria > Pseudomonadati > Pseudomonadota > Gammaproteobacteria > Alteromonadales > Shewanellaceae > Shewanella > Shewanella sp. SM74. The sequence goes on from NZ_JAKKRZ010000031.1 coordinate 12,801, forward strand.
GGTCGATACCCAAAAGCAACCGCTGCCGACCATACTCGAAAAAGCCAAATCCCTTGGCCTCAGCACTGGTGTGGCTGTTACATCCCAGATAAACCACGCCACGCCTGCAGCCTTTTTAGCCCACAATGAGAGCCGTAAAAACTACGATGCTTTGGCACTCAGCTATCTAGAAACTAACGCCGATGTATTCTTAGGCGGTGGTCAAAAATACTTTACCCCTGAGCTATTAGCGCAATTTAAAGCCAAAGGTTATCAACATATTACTCGTTTTGAAGATCTCGCCAGCATCACCCAACCTAAAGTGCTAGGCTTGTTTGCCGAAGTCCAATTACCTTGGGCGATTGATGAAAAAGATGCGAAAAAACTCAGCACTTTAACCCAAAAAGCGCTCAGTTTACTGTCGCAGAATGACCAAGGTTTTGTACTGTTAGTCGAAGGAAGCCTCATCGACTGGGCGGGTCACAATAACGACATAGCTACAGCCATGGGTGAAATGGATGAATTCTCCAATGCCATTGAAGTGGTTGAGCAATTCGTGCGTGAACATCCTGATACCCTGATGGTGATCACCGCCGACCATAATACCGGCGGCCTATCGATTGGCGTCGATGGAAACTACAACTGGAACCCTGAAATCCTACGTAACATTTCAGCCAGTACCGACACATTAGCCTTAGCCGCCATCAGCGGTGAACAATGGCAGGCTGATCTTGCCCGCGGTTTAGGTTTTGAGCTCAACGAAGAAGAAATCGCAAAATTAACGGTCGCCAGAATGCAGGGGTTAGAAACCATAGCGGTTGCAATTCGCCATGTTATTGATAAGCGAACTGATACGGGTTGGACAACCGACGGCCATACAGGCACAGACGTACAAGTGTTTGCCGCAGGTCCCGCATCTGAGCTGTTTAACGGCCATCAAGACAATACTGATATCGCCAATAAGATTTTCAGCTTATTGCCAAAACCGAAGAAACCTAAAAGCTAAGCGTTAATCGATTCCGTTTATTAAAGGCAATCACATAAGGCAACCGCATAATGCAGTTGCCTTTTTTATTGGGCCTTTTTATTAGGGATTTTATTAGGTCTTAGCGCAGTGATTCGATGCAAACTGGCTCGGGCGTGAATAACGGGTATAATGCCCACACTTAAGTTTATAGGTGCCTGTAACTGTGTTAACTAATCCATCGCAAGTCATTATTCGTAATCAAGACAGCCTAAGCCAACATAAGGTGTTAGTGCTCAATCATGAAGCCGATCTACTGCCAAAAGCCCTGCTCGATGTCGCGGCCTCGGTCGATGCCCTCGCCTTGGATTATCACCATTATTTACACTTAGCGCCGCACGCGAATTCAAAACTGCGTTGCTACTTCGGCCACGAACTGCCACATCAAGACCCAATTACACCAGAAAAGTACGATACGGTTATCGTTTATTTCCCCAAGGCTAAACCCCTCGCACCCTATCTGTTTAACCTCGCCGCCAGCCATCTTGTGCCTAACGGCCAGCTATTAGTCGTTGGGGAAAACAAAGGCGGCATTAAGTCTTTAGTTAAACTCTTGCCTGAGTATTTTGCGACGGGGATGAAGCTCGATAACGCCCGCCACTGCCTACTATTTGGTAGCAATTTAGAGGGCAGCGCCCCGGCAATGAAACTTAGCGACTGGGTCAGTCAGTATCAACTCATAACGCCGCAAGGCGAGATCAGTATCTGTAATTTAGTCGGGGTATTTAGCGAAAAACGGTTAGATCTCGGCACTGAATTATTATTGTCACACCTACCAACACTCTCGGGCAGAGTGCTCGATTTTGGTTGCGGCGCAGGCGTGATCACCGCCGCTCTACTAAAAGCACAACCGAGCCTATCCCTAGAATGCGTTGATATTAATGCCATGGCGTTAGCTTCTTGCGAACTCACCCTGGCGGCCAATGGCATGACAGCCAAAGTGTATCCGTCCGATGGGCTCGCGCAAACTGCAGGAAAATTTAACGGCATTATCTCTAATCCGCCGTTTCATGATGGCCTCGCCAGCACCACCAGCATAGCGCAGAACTTTGTCACCGATAGCGCTAAGCAATTACAACATAATGGTATTTGGCAAATAGTCGCCAATCGCCACCTGCCCTATTCCGATATTATCGCCGCCGAATTTGGCCAATTGAAAGTGGTTGCCGATAACAACAAGTACAAATTGTATTACTTCCAGCACAAATAGCTGTTTGATTAATAACGCGCAGATGCTTTCGCAGAAGCGCGTTATTGTCGACACCAGCCACTCACTCTTATCCCAATCCCTGTTTGTTTGTTTGCAGATAAAACCTCCCTTTCATCGTGTTACAAAATTCAATATTGTGATCTGCCGCATGCCAGCGATTCTGACAATCTCTCACTTATAGTCACTCAACAGCCGTTCCTAACATAGGGATTCGATTTAAAACATCAAAATAATGGTTAAACCTAAAATCAATATAAGTTGTGGTTTATTCAGTAATTTTTGTTATAAAACCAGAGATAACACTGATTATAGGACTCAATTTTTTATAAAAAACTATTTTAAAATTCACTCATAGACCATTAACAACAAAATGACAACATTTGCTGATTTTGCAGCCAAAAAGGCTTCTTTACCCTAAGTTTCTACTGTTATACTCAAAACAGCTTCTTAACAAGAATAAAACGCAATTACTAGGAATGCCCCTATGCTGGACCCTGAACTCATAGAGCTAAACAGCGATAAGACAAAAGCTGAATTGCGCCTGATCCCTAATGTCCATGGTCCAGTCACCCATGAAGACATAATGCGCCTGTTGTCTTTACCTGAATTCGCCGCCCTGTTTCCGCTAGAGCCAGCCATTACTAAAACCGTCGCTAAAATCAACTCTCTTTGTAATCAAGACGATGGAAAATTTGAGCTCTATACTACTTTGGCCGAACGTCGCGATGGCAGCATAGCTATCGAGATTAGTCCCGATAAAATGCAAGCCAGCCTTAAACTTACCGCAGCATGGGGTGGTAAACAGATAGATTTGCCAGAGATCCTCACTCATCTCAAAAAAAACAACGTCTGCATGGGGCTAAGCAAACTCAAAATTCAAGCTCTACTAAAGCAACTCAGCACACTCAAGCCAGGGGAAATCTGCCAAAGTGAAATAGCCCAAGGCAAAGCCCCTGTTAATGGACTCAATGCGGTATTAGAACGCAAAGTATTCCTTGCGCGGGAGCGCTTGCTTCAGCCACAAGAGCGCGAAGATGGCAGTGTCGATATGCGCAATTTAGGCGCAATGATCGTTGTTAAAGCCAATGATCTCTTGATGGTTAAACATTTAGCCACCGAAGGCACTCCGGGCTACAACATCAAGGGCGAAGTCCTTAAACAAAAACCTGGTAAGGATGCCGTGCTTCAAGCGGGTACAGGCACAGCTTTTCATCCCAAAGATCCCAATAAGCTGATCGCCACAGTGCCGGGGCAACCCGTCGAAACCCGTACAGGTATGAATGTCGATGATGTACTGCAACTTAAAGACGTCGACATCAGCACAGGCCATGTCACCTTCAAGGGCAGTATTTTAATCACAGGTGATGTCCACGAGGGCATGATAGTTAAAAGCTCAGGCGATATTACCGTGATGGGGTTTGTGGACTCCGCCACCCTTGAAGCGGAAGGCGATGTCACTGTGAGTAAAGGCATCATTGGCCGCCAGATTAAAGCCAATGAATACTCTACCAATATCTATTCTCAAGGGCAGATCAGCGCCCAATTTGTGCAATATTCTCAATTAGTTGCCAAAGGTAATATCTTAGTCACTAAACAGTTGCTCCACAGTAATACCAAAACCGCCAGCAGTTTAACGGTCAGCGATCCTAGCGGTCGTCGTGGCGATCTGGTTGGCGGAGTCGCACACGCTGAAAAAGGCATCACGGCGGTTGTCATAGGTGCAACGGCAGGGACTAAAACTGACGTTTACTGCGCAATGGGACAGGCTGAACTCAAGCAAGATCTCAAGCTACTCGATGAGAGTGTTAAAGCTATGGTCGTCGCCAGTTTAGATATCGAGGCTCGCCTCAATAAACTGCCCCCCAAGTCAGAATGGCAAGCTGACGCGGTTATGATTGAGCAAATCAAGATGATGCTTGATGAGAAGAATCGCATCATGGACGAACGTACCCGTGAAGAGCTTGAATTCGATACCTTTAAACAAGAAGTCGAAGGCTACTACGAAAAATACCGTATTGAAGTGCTTAAACACGTATTCCTTAACGTTGAGCTGCATATAGGTCCAGCAAATCACCGTACGGCACGTGAACACGGCACTTGTTGTATTGCCAATGTTAATCAAGAGATTAACTTTGACTATAACGCCAAGGCAAAAGCTGTACCGAGCACATAAGGTTCACTAGGGTTCTTAACGCCATTGCTGAGGCGGCTTTCGCTCGGCAGCCAAACCTCTGAACTCGTTCTGGCCTCTATCTATCTTCTCCAAGCGTGGCATACTGCTCACAGATAAACGCACGCAGCAGTATGCCAAGTCACCTTCTTGCAAAATCCTAATCCTTGTCTACTGCCGCCGATTGATCTCAGAGAATACCTCAGAGCCCATTTTAAACTTCCTAAGGATCTGAAATGACTAGCGTTAAGATGTCGAGTATTGAATGGCCAGCGATTGTAAAACTGACTCAAAATGACGAATTACTTTACCTAGAACATCAAAGAGATTGGCTCGAACTGGCCTGTCTCTATCAGCATCACTTCATCGAAACCGATCAATTATTAGACTCCAAAGGGCAACGATACCTTATCAGTGCCTGTCCACAAAAAATCCATGAAGATCCTGTTGGCGAATTACCTCGATTACTGCGCCAAAAACAGGATTTACCACTCAATGAATTTATCAAATGGGTTCAAAATCATGCCCAAGCACTAGGACAATGTTGTGTTGCTAAACTGGCTTTCACGACAATTGCCCAAGGAATCGAAATTGTTCGTACCCTCGATGAATAAACAGCAAACACATGATAAGCCATAATAAATGGCTATCAATGACTCAGTTAATCAATAAAAAACAATATGACCTTAAAAGCTAATATCCTCATAATCAATTCACAGGCATAATTTGCCGCGGTGCAACAGCGCTAAGCCAGACGGTAAAGCGCTTAAGATGCACTCCAAAATAACCGTTTTCTGCGTCGACTCAAGAGATGACGTTTAAGTTGGCACTAAATATACAAACAGATGGAACCGAAATTGGAACTACTTAAGATTGACTGCTTAGGCAAACAACTGCGCTTAGAAGGCTCGCTCGCGGGCTGGCAACAACTCTACTGGGACAACACCTTAGTCTCACAAAAAGAAGCTTCCGTCGATAATGGCGGCCTCAAAGTCCATGTCTTTGAGCTCACCCACCACAGCAGCCCATTGGTGACAGAAAGTGGTGAGCAAGCCATCGCCATGACAGAAGCTAAAATCCAAGTTCGCCTCGAAACCGATCTCGTTTGGCAGCCTTTCCGCCTCGATTACTGCTTGCTGATGGATGACAAGATTATCGACCAAGGGCGACGGACAGAGAAAGATATCGAACGCCAAACACCAGAAACGCCCATCGTTAAGCAGCAAAAAATCAGCATGATAGGACTCGCCTCCCTCGGCTTTAAGCTGTTAAAGAGCGCTAAAGTCATAAAGGTAGTGTTAGCGGGTGCCAGTGTTGCCGCTTATTCTTGGCTATTCTCCTTCCAATTCGCCCTCGCACTTATCGCCTGTTTGGTATTCCACGAATATGGCCATATTCGCGCAATGAAATATTTTGGGATGAAAACCAAAGGGATTTACCTTATTCCCTTTATGGGCGGACTCGCGCTCTCCGATGAGAAAATTAATACACGTTGGCAAGATGTGGTGATTTCTATCATGGGACCTACCTTTGGGCTCTTGATGTCCATCGCTTCCTTGATTGCTTACCACGCAACAGGCAATGTGTTTTTTGCTGGCCTTGCCGCCTTTAATGCGCTGCTTAACCTATTTAATTTATTGCCTATTTTGCCACTCGATGGCGGCCATATTTTAAAGAGCATTAGTTTTTCGATGAACAGTATCATGGGGCTGGTCGCCTGCGCCGCCGGTGCCGCTTTTGGTGTGTATATCAGCTACACCTTAGGCTTAGCGCTATTGGGCTTCTTACTGTTGATTGGCAGCTTAGAAATCATCTTCGAGTGGCGCACTCGCCATCAAAGCCACCTGCTGCCATTAGACAGATACGGGCAAATCTTCTCGGTTATTTGGTACTTGCTCACGGTTGGTGCCTTAGTCGGCATCATCTGGCACTTAGCGGGAACGGGCGATGATATGCTCAGCTTGCCGCTGCAAATATTACGCAGCTAATACGCTTAACGGCTAAGCACAGATTCAAACACTTGCCCAGAGTGATGCAATACAAAAAACCGCTATTAATAGCGGTTTTTTATTTTTCTGTCGCGCTGTGATGCTTTTACAAAAATGCGCTATTCCTTTGCCAAAGGCGGAGCGATATCGCTGCCGCCAAGGGCTTGATAAAGCGTCGCTTGGGCGGTGAGTTGGTTATAGCGATTCTCGAGTAAAGCCGCCTCGGCGCTGCGACGATTCTCTTGGGCATCAATCCAATTCTGAATACCGATAGCGCCATTGCGGTACTGGCTCTCATAAATGGCTTCAACGGCTGCCGCGGCACTGAATTGCTGCGCCAATTTCTCCCCTTGATAGCGATATTGCTGCTTAGCCGAAATCGCGTTATCGACATCTTCAAAGGCGGAATAAAGCGTCTTGCGATAATTCACCACTGCAGTTTGATAATCGATATCGGCAATGTCGTTATTGATTTGCATTTGATTCCACTGCAAAAAGGGCAAGACTAGCCCTGCGCCTAAACTGCCAACGGGATTACGTAACAACTCTTTTAACTCAGAGGTCGACTCCCCAACACCGCCAGTTAAACTCAGGCTTGGAAAATAACTCGCATAGGTCGCATCTTTACTCGCCAAGGCGGAGCGCAGTTGATACAAGGAGGCCTTCACATCTGGGCGTCTCACTAACAAATCTGCGGGTACACCCACGCTAACGTCCGGCACTGCTACGTCGGGGAGTTGCTTAATCTCAACCCAAGTTCCCCCTGAAGCTAAACTCTGCGCAGGAACAGCTGCAGGTGCCTGATTCAGTAATATCGCGAGGGCATTTTTAGCCACAGTTAATTGCTGAATAAGCTGGCTATGGGCAGCCTCTTGTCCCGCCATACTGCGCTGAGCTTCAAGCACATTCACTTGCGTCACGGCCCCAGAATCATACTGCCTTTGGGTTAATGCCAGCGTTTGCTGACTGTACTCGATACTCTTTTGGCTTAAATCAATCCGTTGATTTAAATAACCTATCTGCCAATACAAGGATGCTGTGGTCGCCACTAGGCTTTGGGTAGTACTTTCTCTATCTTCGGCGCTCGCCAGCGCAGCCCATTGAGCTTGGTCGATATTGGCCGATACTTTGCCCCACAAATCCACCTCATAACTGACAGACAATTTTGCTTGATAACTCTTAGTCGCATCGCCACCCTCAAGTGGCTGATTACGGGAAGCGTCAAGGTTTGCCGATAACTGTGGGTATAGATCATCCCGCGTTAGTCCTGCCTGCAAGCGTGCCTTACGCAGCGTTAAGGTCGCTAGGGTTAAGTCATTGTTAGTGATCAACACTTGACTGACCAGCTTATCGAGCTCGGGCTGATGAAACTGCTGCCACCAAGGGTCGACTTTTACTTGCTCGTTCACTGTGGTGTGTTGCCACTGTTCTGGAATTGCCAATGCAGGCGGTTCAAAGTCTGAACGCATAACACTGCCGCAGCCACTTAGCAAAGCGATTCCCAAAGCCGTGCAAACAGCAATAGCACAGCTACGAGGCGAAAATGGTCGATTAAATAGTTTATTATTCATGGTGTTATTACTCTCTGGCCAATGCGTCAACGGGATCTAACTGCGCCGCATTTCGGGCGGGTAAGAAACCAAATAGCACACCAATTAAGGTCGAACAGGCAAAGGCGGCAACGATGGAGGTGGTGGAATAAATCATTTGGAAACTGCCTCCCGTTTGAGCAAACACCACGCCAATTAAGTAGGACAAGGCGATGCCTAAGGTGCCACCACACAAACACACTAAAATGGCTTCGATAAGGAACTGGCGCAAAATATCACTCTGGCGCGCACCCACCGCCATACGTACCCCGATCTCACGGGTTCGCTCAGTCACAGACACTAACATAATGTTCATCACCCCAATTCCACCAACGACAAGGGAAATCACCGCGATAGCCGAGATCAGTAAGGTCATGGTTGCTGTGGTTTTTTCGATGTTCTGCCTAATGGTATCGGTATTAATGGTGAAGAAATCTTGCGTGCCGTGTCGCATTTTAAGCAGCGTGATAATACCCTGCTCCGCCGCGTTACTCGGCACAGTTTCATCGAGTCGCACTGTGATGCCATCCAAATAGTTTTTACCCACCATACGGCCAGAAACTGTGGTGTAAGGCACCCATACATTAAGTGCATCGCTGTTACCAAAAGCACTTTCTTTAGGCTGCGTCACACCTATGATACGTACGGGTAAATCTCCAAGGAAAATCACTTGCCCTATCGCCGAGTTATTGTCGGCTGCACTGTTAGGGAAAAGCTCCTTACGGGTATTGTCATCAATCACCGCATCTTGGGCGAGCGATGCGACACTGGCATCATCCCAAAATTGGCCCTGCGCTAACTCGTACCCTCTTACACGGAAAAACTCAGGCCCCACTCCATTCACCGATGCCGATACCGCTTTATTACCAAAACGAACCGTTGCAGTAGAGCCAATGCTTGGCGTCACGCTATCAACATAGGGCAGATTTTTAAGGGCATTGGCGTCCGTTGCGGTTAAGGTGCGCACCCGCGCCGAGCGTCTATCGCCAAAACCAGAACCGGGGCGAATATCAATCGTGTTAGTCCCCATCGAACTGATACTTTTGAGGATGGCCTGCTGCGAGCCTTCACCTAAGGCCACCACAGAAACCACAGAGGCGATACCGATAATAATCCCGAGCATAGTCAAGAAAGTACGTAACCTGTGGGTCGACATTGCCACCAGCGCCATTTTAAACGCTTCGACATATCTGTCCCACGAAGCCACCCGCGCACGCGAGCCATCTTTTGCTGCCACTGCACCGCTAGGATTTTGTGGCGCCATATTTTGTAACGTTGAGCTTTGCGACGTCGAAGTTTGTGACGTCGAGCTTTGTGGCTTAGCCGTTTGTTTATCCTGACTGCGCTCATCGCTGATGATCACGCCGTCTTTGATTTCGATAATGCGGTCGGCATATTGGGCCACGTGCATATCGTGGGTCACGATAATGATGGTATGACCGTCGCTGTGCAGCTCCTGCAACAACTGCATCATTTCTTCGCCGCTGTGACTGTCAAGTGCACCTGTTGGCTCATCCGCAAGGATCACATCGCCGCCATTCATCAAAGCGCGCGCCACACTGACCCGCTGCTGCTGTCCGCCACTGAGCTGATTGGGTTTATGGTCAAGCCTGTCGCCAAGGCCTAAACGCGTTAACAAATGCTCGGCCCTGTCTTTACGCACCGTGCGTTCTTTACCCGCATACACAGCAGGCACTTCGACGTTGCCTATGGCGGTCAAATCACCCAGTAAATGATAACGCTGAAAGATAAAACCAAAGTGCTCGCGGCGCAGCTGCGCTAACTCATCAACGTCCATCGTTGAGGTATCTTGGCCGTTGATAAAATACGCGCCCTTTGACGGCTTATCTAAACAACCAAGAATGTTCATTAGGGTCGATTTACCCGAGCCAGAAGCACCTACTATCGCCACCATCTCGCCACGGCCAATCGACAAGTTCACATCTTTCAGCACAGTGAGTTGCTGCTCACCCGCCTGAAAAGTGCGATAACAACCTGAAATTTCAAGTAATGCCGTTGTCACTGTTAAAACCTCACGCTAGGTGGGCGACGTAATTTACTGCTGCCATCATCGGAAGACGGCATGCCAAGCACAACCTGATCGCCTTCCTTCAAACCCGCGGTGATTTCAGCATTGATTTTATTGTTAATCCCCACAGTGACATCCACATATTGCACTTGGTTATCAACTAATACAGGCACTTGATATTGCGGGCCGCTGCGGGCTTTACGCTCGACAGACTTAGCCTCTGGCACCGCGGATTTCTCCCTCGGCTTTATACGCAATATCTGTGCAGGCACTAATAGCGCATCATCGGCCTTAGCTAACACTATAGACACCTGCGCCGTCATGCCGATACGCAAGGTGCGGTCAGGGTTTTCTACATCAAACAGACCATGGTAATAAATGGCGTCTGAGTCGCTAGAGCTCATATTGCTATCGTCACCATCCATCGAAATCGGCCCAGGCTCAATCGCCCTCAAAACGCCACGGTAGGGATGATTCGGTTTTCCAAGGACAGTGAAATACACGGCTTGACCCGGATGGACATTGACAACATCGGCTTCGGAAATCTGCGCTTTAACTGTCATGGTATCCAGCTGCGCCATTTCAACTATGGTCGGTGTTGTTTGATTAGCGTTAACGGTTTGCCCCACTTCTACCGCGGAATACACCACAGTGCCATCCATCGGCGCGGTAATTTTGGTATAACCTAAATCGATTCTGGCACTGTCGACGTTAATCTCAGCCTGTTGTTTTTGCGCTTCTAATTGCTCAAGCTCGGCTTGATAAACCGTTAGATTAGCATCGGCCACTTCATAATCGGCACGAGAACTGGCCTTATCGGCAAGCATTTGCTGCTGGCGGCTAAATTCCAATTTAGCTTGGCGGATCTGCGCCTGTTTAGCACGGAACTGAGCATTGATACTCTTGAGTGATGCGAGGGCATCCTTCAAATTATTCTGCTGCGCTAGGCTATCAATCTGAGCAATCAAATCGCCTTTTTTTACTTCATCACCCAGTGCCAGCGGCAAACTTAAGATTTGCCCCGATACCTGTGCGCCCACACTCACCAGTTTGGATGCCTGCAACATGCCATTGGCAAGTACTGAGTTTTCGATATCGCCACGGCGCACCGCTTCAGTTACATAGGTAGGTGCCGTTTCAGGCTTATGCCACATAAAATAAGCACCGCCACTAAGGAGGATTAAGCCGCTTAACGCGAGCAGCAATTTACGCTTTGAGGATTTTTTCATCGGTATTGTCGTGTCCATCAATGCTAAAGACAGCAAGCATTCATCTTGCTAAGGAACTGAAATTGTTCCAACAGTATATAGAGTTAGCCAAAGACAGTAGACGAAGGAAGTGTCCTTAACAGGTAAAGATTTGCAAATATCTGTGTAGAAATATACAAGGAAAGCTCGGTAATCTTGTACTTTTTCATTCCAAAAATTCCGAGGCCATTTAAGCTATTGCTTAAATGGCCTACATGCCAAAGAAATCAGAGACTATAGAAAGTATCATTCGCAACCAAAAAGAGTTAAACCTTAAACCTTGTCACTAAATCATTTAGCTCAACAGCTAAACGAGTAAGCTCAATTGAACTTGCGGTTGTCTGATGAGATCCCGCGGCAGTTTGCGAAGCCAAATCACTTATTTTAAGTATATTGGTATCAATTTCCCTAGCCACATTTGATTGCTCTTCTGCAGCACTAGCAATAATATGATTACTGTCGCTGATTGAAATAATACGAGACGTGATTAGTTCAAGAGTTTCAGCGGCTTGATTTGCTACATTCTGTGCATGACTTGATTTTAAGCTGGTATTCTGTATTGAAGTTACTGCCTGTTCAGCTGATAACTGAACTTGTTGTACCATAAGTTCAATCTCACCCGTTGATACTTGAGTGCGATGGGCAAGATTTCTAACTTCATCAGCTACGACAGCAAAACCTCTCCCAGCCTCACCTGCTCGAGCAGCTTCAATCGCTGCATTTAACGCTAGAAGATTGGTTTGTTCAGAGACTGCTCTTATAACATCTAATACTTTACCAATTGATGCAACTTGCGATGCTAACTGGCTAATAACTTCTGTATTTACAACCATCTCATTATTCATATCAATAATAACAGCCGTTGTCTCAGTTACACGTATTTTTCCTTGTGAGGCATATTTTGCTGATTCAATTGATGCTTCAGAAGTTTGCTGCGCAGTCCTAGCTACTTCATCAACTGCTGAACTCATTTCGGTAATAGCAGTCGCTGCCTGTTGAATTTCATCGTTTTGTAATTGAAGCCCACGAGATGAGTCTTCTGTTACTGAGTTTAATTCCTCTGCTGCTGAAGCTAACTGATTTGCTGAGCTGCTAATTTGTTTAATTGCTTCTCGCAAGTTGCCTTGCATAATCTTAAGCGCATTTGCTAAACGAGTTATTTCATCTGAACCCTCCACTTTTATCAGCTGCGTTAAATCACCCTGCGCAATGACTTCTGCTGAACTAACAACTGCATTCAATGGTACATTTATACTTCGCGACAATATAACCGCTATAATAATGGATAAAAATATAGCAATACTGACTATGATTAACACTCTCATAAAGCTGTTTTCATACTCTTTCATAGAGTTAACACGAGCCTCATCAGCGGCATCTTTATTAGCCATTAGTATATCACGGAGCAGACTAGCCATTTTCTCAGCAGAGGAATTAACTTTACCAATAATTTTATTAATTTCACTTCTCTTATTCGTCAAAGCAAGAGATATAATTTCCTCTTGCTCCCTATAATAATCATTTTCGGCAACTCTGAATTCATCAAATAATTTTCGTTCAGAATCAAGATAAATAGTTTTTTCATAATCAGAACGATATTTTTTAATTTCTTTTTTAAACTCATCAATTTTCAACGCATGATTTCGGACATCGACGTCATTATCATCACCGATGATACGTAAAGTATAAATTCTAACACGCATTAAATTACTATTTAGATCACCTAAACTAGTAATTGCAGGAAGAATATTAGTTTCAATCAAGTCAGCTTCGCTACGAATATTCTTCATAGAAGATAATGACAAAAAACCAAGCAACACAATCAAAGCAATAGCGATCGAAAAAGTAATCACAAGTCTATTTTGAATACTTAACATCCTAGTTATTTTCATCTTTACACTCTCAACAAGTCATCACTAAACATATTGGCAATCTTTAGCAGCAAACAGCATATCGTTCTGATTATATTTTATCTATCTGACAATAAAAAGACCAACAAAGAAACAAATGTAACAATATATATTTACAATAATTCTGCCAATAACATGGCATAAAAATATAAACCGTGACATTAATCAATTAATAAGGATTGTACTTCTCAATGAAATTGAATTTACCCTCCCCACAAATAAACAACTTAATTACAATATTTATCATAAATCTAAACAATACAGCTATGCATAACTTGATGATTTTAATAACGAACCATTAACACTTAATCCTAAGGAATACACCGTCCTCTAGGAGTTAGTGCATAACACGTAGACCTCTTGATTTAATAAAGAGTGCATGAGTTCTGTCATGAACGACAGACTAGCTTTTGCAGATGCAGGGGCGAATGAAATCGGTGATTTTCGCGCTTATGATCGAGAGGAAAGGATTGCCGAACTGGGGTACTTTATATGGATATAAAGTGAGGACTTCGGAAGTAATAGCAAATTTGGCAATGAGCCCAAGAGGCTTTCAACCCCGTTCGAGTGTCATAGCCGATTGTTTATAAATAGGAAAGAGGATAGGACGAGCAGTCCCCTTGGTCGACTCTTGAGTAAAAATCAGGGTGAAGTCCCACAACTTTGATGTACATTCAAATAAAAAAATGGTCAACCCACGGCAAAAACAATAACGCCAAGTCACTGGCCATCCCCCAGAGAATAACCCAATGATTAATCGAATTAATTATTCAATTCGACTAATTCATGCTGGCGAGGATCACCTGCGTGGCATCAAAACAGGCGAAACATGATTCGCCGACAGCCAAACTCTGCATTTGGGTGAGTGGCATCACTGAATAGATGATGTCTTTGCCATCAATATCTATGGCTAATTCGGCCTTATCGCCAAGTTCAGTCACGCTCAGCAAACGACCGCTTAGGCAATTTTGCCCATCCACTTCACAGACATGAGTCGTTGCCAGTACAGCGGGGGCTTTAAACAGTAACAACACAGATTTATCCAGGGCTAACTGCAAGCGTTCGCAGCTCGAATGGGTCACTGAAATCTGAATCTGTTGTCCGCCCGCTAAAGTCACGCTGATGTTGTCATTTAATCCAAATGAATCAATGCTATTGATACGCCCCGTTAACTGATTGCGGGCGCTGGTGTTGAGAGAGAAATGCGCCATCACATCCAATAAACTGTGCATATCGACGGACTCATCGAGCAAGGCAGCCAAAGCCATTTCTTGTACTTGGGAGGTGATGGAATACACCTTAAGCAACCGTTCGCCAAATTCGGTGAGTTTAGCGCCGCCACCGCCTTTGCCGCCCTTTTCGCTACACACTACGGGTTCGGGCATAGCGGTGTTCATCTCATTGATCGCGTCCCACGCCGCTTTATAACTGATCCCCGCAAGCTTGGCGCCTTGGCTGATCGAGCCTGTGTTGGCAACCTGCTCAAGCAGGCTTATCCGCCTAGGATTGGCGAAGGGCTTATCCCCGAGGGAAAGCGTAAGTAATGCATGTAAATCCATCGTTTATCCAGCACCCAAGTCTGACTTGAGTCCTATTGTCCTTCATCGTCTTGAGGATACCAATAAGATTGCCGAGATATTTCAGCGGATTAATGCCATTAATCAGCAAGAAACCGCACACAGATCACTAATTGATTGCTTAGGGCTTGAATGATCGATATATAGATTGGTATATAACGATCACTTTTTATCACGGAGGAACACAATGAAATCCATTCACCTTAAGCAATTACTGCGTTTTACCACGGCTTCGTTATTCACAATGGTACTGACATCTAGCCCTATTTTTGCGGCAGACAATGAGCAAGTGACTGTTTTTGCAGCGGCTTCGCTCACCAATGCCCTTAACGAAATCGGCCAGCAATATGAAAAAGAACACAATACTAAGGTGATATTCTCCTTCGCCTCTTCCTCAACACTGGCAAAACAAGTGGCCAATGGTGCGCCAGCCGATCTGTTTGTCTCGGCGAATCAAAAGTGGATGGATTATCTGATCGATGCTAAAGCGGTCGATGTTAACAGCCGAAAAACCTTGTTAAAAAATACCTTAGTCTTGATTGCCGAGAAAAATAGTCCCATCACAGAAGTCGTGCTCAATGGCGATTGGGATATTAAAGCCGCATTAAAAGGCAGTCGTATGGCTGTTGGCGATCCAGATCATGTGCCTGCTGGACAATATGCCAAACAAGCCCTCGAAAACCTCAAGCTGTGGCAAGCCGCTGAGCCCTTACTCGCCCGTGCTAACAATGTCCGTGCCGCCCTCGCTTTGGTTGAACAGGGTGAAGCGCCGCTTGGCATAGTGTATTCAACCGATGCGAAAGTCGCCCAAAAGATCAAAATCGTTGGCACCTTCCCAGAAACGAGTTACAGCCCAATTGAATACCCTGTCGCCTTAGTCAAACAAGAATCGACCGCAAGCGCCAAAGCGTTCAATGAGTATCTGCAGGGCCCAAGCGCAAAAAATGTGTTTGAGAAATATGGCTTTGGAGTGAATTAGGGTGCTGAGTGGTTCTTTGTTAAGCGGCTCTCTGCTAAGTGGCTCTCTTTTGAGCGACTATGAAATTGCCGCACTGCTGCTCAGCTTAAAGGTGTCATCCGTTGCCGTTATCGCCAGTTTACCCTTGGGTATTTTGTGCGCTTGGTTGCTGGCAAGGGTCGAGTTTCCTGGCAAGGCTATATTTGACAGTGTGCTCCATCTACCACTGGTGTTACCGCCCGTGGTAGTGGGTTACCTCTTGCTGATCAGCATGGGCCGCCAAGGTTTTATCGGCCAGTGGTTATTTAATTGGTTTGGCATCAGTTTTAGCTTTAGTTGGCGCGGTGCGGCCCTCGCGGCGGCGATAGTGTCATTCCCGCTGATGGTCAGAGCCATACGCCAATCCTTTGAAACCGTTGATATTCGACTCGAGCAGGCCGCACGCACTTTAGGTAGCAGTCGATGGCGAGTATTTCTCACCATCACACTGCCGCTCACCTCTCCAGGGATAGTGTCAGGCATGATTATCGCCTTTGCCCGCAGCCTAGGGGAATTTGGCTCGACTATTACCTTCGTTTCTAATATCCCAGGTGAAACCCGTACGATTCCGCTCGCCATGTACTCTTTTATTGAAACCCCAGGGGCAGAATATCAGGCCATGCGTCTGTGCATTATCTCGATCGTTATCGCACTCGCGTCTTTACTTGCCTCCCAATGGCTGAGTAAAAAAGCCCTGCAGAGGACGGCAAGCGTATGTTAACAATCAATATTGAAAAACGACTCGGACAACTGCAACTGAAAGTCGATACCCAATTGCCATTGCAAGGCGTGACAGCCGTTTTTGGCCGATCGGGTGCGGGTAAGACCTCACTAGTGAACCTACTCGGTGGGCTTTCAACCCCAGATTGCGGTGAAATCCGCCTCGGCGACAAACTGCTTTATCAACAAGGCAAAGTGAACCTTCCCCCAGAAAAGCGCCATATTGGCTATGTATTTCAAGAGGCACGGCTGTTCCCGCACTATAGCGTGAAGGGCAATCTCAACTATGGTGTGCGTAAAGCCAACCCAGTCTTGTTCGATAGAATTGTGCAACTATTAGGGATTGAAAAACTCCTCAGTCGCTATCCCAGCACGCTATCGGGCGGTGAAAAACAACGGGTTGCCATTGGCCGTGCCCTGCTGACATCGCCCGATATGCTGTTGATGGATGAACCGCTAGCGTCACTCGATTTACCCCGTAAACGCGAGTTGCTGCCCTACCTGCAAACCTTATCGCAGGAACTAAAACTGCCGATAGTGTATGTGAGCCACAGCCTAGATGAGATCTTACAACTGGCGGATTATATGCTGGTGCTGCATCAGGGGAAATTGATCGCCCAAGGGGCCTTAAGTGAAGTGTGGAATAGCGAGCAAATGCGGCCTTGGGTGCCATTGCAGGAACTCAGCTCACTCCTCAGTGCAAAGGTCGCCGACAGACATCCCGACTACCCCATGACGCGACTCGTGATGGATGATGGAAACTATTTGTGGGTAAGTGGCTATCTGGCTGAAACGGCAAAGAAACTCAAAGTGCGTATTCAGGCAAATCATGTCTCGGTTTGCACTGAGATCCCCAAAGGCTCAAGTATCCGCAACCTGCTAAAGGGAGAAATTAAAGAGTTATACCCCAGTGATAACGGCGAGCAAATCCAATTAAAAATCGCCCTAGGCCGCGATGCACTTTGGGCCAACATCACCCCTTGGGCCTGCGACGAACTGCAACTCACTCATGGAAAAGCGATTTATGCACAAATCAAAGGCGTGACTATGACGCAAATGGATATCGCCGAATCCCACTAGCTCAACCTAGAGCACCGTTCGAAAACCAAATTTCAGGCACAAAAAAACCGACTCTAGGTCGGTTTTAGTTCCTTCATCAGAAGGATTTGGTACCAGTGGCCAGACTCGAACTGGCACGCTTTTAAGGGCGGGGGATTTTGAATCCCCTGTGTCTACCGATTTCACCACACTGGCATATCAAATATGCACTTAGAAGCAATCAAAACAACTGGCTGTCTCTAAGTGCTGGGAATTATACCTTTGCTTATGACAATGGCAAGTCTTTTGCCGCGACTTTAATACAAATTGCATTTAACCGCTCAAAAATCATGCTCTTGGGGTTATTCTGCGCCATGGGATAATAAAAAAGCGGTATATTCTTTATCACTTTTTTGAATATGGTTTACCAACCAAGCTTTCAAGAAAGCCATTAATTCGTCGGCAACATCTTCACCTCTAACAACTCGCTTTTGAAAATCAAGTACTTGCCCTACTAACTTGCCGTGTTTTTCCTTGTGGCTGTCAGTTTGAGGGTAACCAAAACGCGCAAAGAGTTCCTCTTCATAGGCAAAGTGATTGGCCGTGTAATCTACTAACCCTTGCACGATACGTTTGATGGCTTCGAGTCCATACTCTTCATTTAATGTGCGGTGTAATTCATTGATCAATGAGACTAAGCGCTGATGTTGACGATTGATCTCTGGCATTCCTATGTCTAACTCAGGCCCCCATTTCACAAAGAGTTTATTTTGCGCCTGACTCGAATTAAAAAATGCCGCATTCACATGGAATCGATGCAGCAAAGAGCCGATTTCCTGCGACATGTTATACACTTTCAAACTCGATAAGTTAGTGTTGTTGGTGTGGGAGGCATTACTCAGGGCTAGCTCAGCCATCACACTGATATTTTTATTAATTTCCTCTGCTACTGTATGTTGTTGTCCCGATGCAGTGGCAATTTGGTGGGACATATCGGTAATGGTCTCCACCTGAGCGACAATCTGCCCGAGTGCACTATGGGCTTGATCAACCATATCAGCCGTTTCGTCGGCAATCGCCACGTTTTTCAACATGACTTCAACACCATGTTGTGCGCCTTTTTGTAATGCGGCGATTTGCTGCTGGATCTCAACCGTGGCTTCGGATGTTCGTTTAGCGAGATTACGCACTTCATCGGCAACTACAGCAAAACCGCGACCATGTTCACCCGCTCTCGCACTTTCAATGGCAGCATTTAAAGCGAGTAAATTGGTCTGTTCGGCCACCTGCGAAATGGTTTCAATAATACTACTGATATTGTTGCTGTCGGCGGCCAAGTGCTCGATCACGGTTCGAGTATCATGGATCTGTTGCGACATAGCGCCAATTTTAGTGACTATGCCATTCATGATTTGGTCGCCGCGCTTAGCAGAACTTTGGGCAATATCAGCTGCCTGCGCAGCACTCACCGCATTTTGCGATACGGCTTGTACACTTGAAACCATCTGCGTCATTGCACTAGCTGCCAGTTCCGTTTGATGCTCTTGCTCTAACACGCCTTGCTTTGCCTGTTCACTGATAACCTTGATATCCGAGGCGACTTTTTTCATCCCTTCACAGGTATCAGATAAAGACAAAATCGTACGGCTGACATCTTCACCCATGCGATTAATGTTATGTACTACCTTAATGAACACACCCGCATCTTTCTCTTCCAATTGATAACTCAAATCTCCCTCGCCTAAGTGGTGTGCTGCACGTTCAAGTTGTCTCAAATTACGAATTAATTTATTGATGTTGAAAATTAAAATGGCGGCGAGCGCGCTTAAACACAAAATGGCAACAAAGTGCCCTGTGATCACCAAACAATAGAGGGGATAAATCAGCAACAATAGTGGCGCAAAGATAGAATTATATCCCATTGAATCCTTGTGACTTTTTTTAGAATCCATTTTTTACTCCTTTAAAAAACTGATATCGCGCCTTCATATAAAAACAAGAACGAATAAATGGAATAGCGCGTTAACTGAATATCGATCGAGTTGAATAGGTTAATCCTAGACGCTAACGGAAGAAGAAACAAAACTAAATTATTTGAACTCGCCGCTGTTAAGCATACCCTTAAATTTGACCAAGATCACAGAGTTAACTAAGGGTTATGACTTTGTATTCCTATGTCGATTTTTTATTGATCGAGATCAGTATTTTAGCTATCGAATACCGCTAATTTAGCGAGGACTTCACAGGAAAGAGGATTTCAGTCATGGCATTTTGGTTAGATCTGATGTTTGGTAACCCCATAGGCTTACTTTCAATGATCGTTATCTTTAGCACAATAGGGATAGTGTCTTATATCACTTGGATGTTCATTGTGAAGTCGGCACCGAAACCATAGTTTTTGCTCCAGTTGTTCTTCATGTTTCTTGTATAAATGCAAAATCTAGGGGGTTTTATCACCCCCATTTTTTGTTGTCTCGCATGTTAAAAATGCTAACTAAAACATAGCTAGCACTCATCCGAGTGATGCTGAACACGCCTATGCTGCGTGTTTTCTGTTTTGTACTAATCCATTCAAAAATTGCGGGCGCGCCTTAATCAACGACTGCATTTCTTCTTGGCTCGGCTCACCTGCTGGCAAACGCAGCACATCACGGTTAAGGTACATACGCGCTTTCATGGCAATCTTATAGTCAGCGGTCGGTCCCTGAATTGCATAATGGCGCTCGTTACCGAGCTTCTCTAAGATACAGGCATTCACTAAACTTTTTACAGCGGGTTCATTTTGCGGCAGAGTCAAAATCGTGGCGCCTTGAAGAAAGAATTCCCTCACTAAAGCTCGCTCAGCGGGATCAAGTAGATTCACTTTAGCTTCAATCGTCTCAATAACGCGCTTATCACTTAAATGACGGATAGACTCATCTAAGCCTAAGTTAATTAATTGACTCAAAAAGTAAGCGATAGAAACGATTAGACCTAATCCAACAAACTGTGCATGTTCTGGCACAAATTTATCGAGCGCCAGCACTGCCAGCACATTAGGGGGAATAAGAAGTAAGACAGAACAACTCACCATAAGCCACAACATGACTCTAAACATCATTTTCTTCGGGCTAAAAAACTTAACTGAATCCAGCTTGAGTTTAAACATAGTGCTATCCCAGTGACAAAAAATTGAACTTATCGGCTAACAAGCAAATTCAATGCCACAAATGAAGACATATTTCGTTGATTTTATCTGCGAGAAAATGCACTTTCTGGATCTGTAGGTCTATGCTTATAAGCATCTCAAGCCGCTATTGCATAAAGAAAATTTAAGATGCTGACATTCTTTAGCCAACTTATCAAAAGCCCCATAGGCAGGCACCTTACCCTGTCTATTGTACTTTTTAGTTCTGTTATCACCTTAATCACCACTGCATATCAGTTGATCAGTGATTATCGCAATGATGTAGTACGTATCGATAGAGTATTTTCCAACATGGAAAAGGTGAACTTAGATGTGCTCGCCGCCAGTATTTGGGTTATTGACGAGCGGCTCATTAACACTCAGCTCAATGGGCTAATTCAGCTGCCCGATATTAACTATATTTCGATTAAAGATGACAGCGGCCAAGCATGGAATGCAGGCGAGCAGAAACAAGAACACTCCTTAGATAAAACCTTTCCTTTAGTCTATAAATCACCGACTGAAAACATCAATGTCGGCACACTCGAAATACAAGTCGATGTCGATGCTATCTATCAACGCTTGTATGATAAGGCCATTATCATTCTGCTTTCTAATGGCATTAAAACCTTCTTAGTGGCTGGCTTTATTCTATTTTTAGTGTGGTTCAACATTACTAAACACTTAGATAAACTCAGCCAATACTGCAAAAATATCGACATAGACCATGAATATGAGCCACTACAATTTGACCGTCATGAAAAAATTGATGAATTCAAACAAGTCGCCGATTCCATCAATAGCATGCAAGTACAACTTAGAAGCTCATTTAGCGCCTTAAAGAATTCTAAGACGGAACTGCAAATAGCCTTAGAAGATAGAGAGCGGCTACTCAAGCTCGAACGTAGCTATAAAGAAGAGCTAGCAAGACAAGTTAAAGAAAGAACACTAGAGTTAGAACAATCCCTTAGCGCACTAAAACGAGCACAACAGGTTTTAGTTGAGCAAGAAAAAATGGCGGCCTTAGGTGGACTCGTGTCAGGGGTTGCCCATGAGATAAACACCCCAATTGGCATTTGTTTGACGGCGGCGAGTGCGCAGCTCAGCCATATTGAAGAACTGATCGACCTGATCCACAGCGATCAAGCTACATTAGATGAGATAAATGAAATACTTAATGAGTACCAAGAAAGCTGTGAACTCATTGTCCGTAATATCACTAAAGCCAGTAGCTTAATTCAAAAATTTAAAACGATCGCCATCGATCGCAGTCATGAAGAACACCAATGCTGTAATCTAAACCAGCAGCTACATGAAATCCTAGAGTCGACATTAATTATGCATCCCAATGTTAACGCCTCAACGGAGATCAACGTGGAGCCTACACTCAATATCAAAACCAATATCAGTTTGTTAAATCAAATTGTTAGTAATATTCTCTCGAACGCCTTTACCCATGCATTCCAAGGACATGAAGACAATCTTATCCACATTAATGCGACTTTGGATGAAGAATCAATTCAAATCAGCATTCAAAATAATGGCTTAGCCATTCCAGCAGATGTTGCTGAGCACATGTTCGAACCCTTCTTTACTACAAATCGTAATAAAGGTGGTACTGGCTTAGGATTATCAGCGGCCTTTAATGCCGCAACACTGTTGAAAGGCACTATGAGTTATCGCGCAGACTCAAAACTAGGCGGCCCACAATTTGATATTAAATTTCCATACACTCAATGTGAACCAGTCAATAATCAACAAGATTTTTATATCTAACTATAACCTAATGAAATTACATAATATTGAAGGGGTATCACCGCCCTTGAAAGCGGTGATATCTTGGCTGAATCTAGGTTAAGAGTTTAAACCGCCTCTTGAGCCTGCTGTGCCAATCGCGCTAATACGCGACTTGCCGCCACAAAACCAAATGTCCCAGTGACCATAGTCACAGCCCCAAAACCAGAAGCACAATCCATCCTCATGCTGCCATCAGCCGCCGCTTTAGTACCGCACACTGAGCCATCGGCTTGGGGATACACTAACTGCTCACTGGAAAAAACAGCATCGATAGCAAACCGGCGTTGCACGTTTTTAGAGAAGTTATACTCGCGGCGCAAAATATTACGCACTTTGGCTAGCAAAGGATCTTGGTAGGTTTTAGCGAGATCAGTTAACTGAATTTGTGTCGGATCTGTCTGTCCACCCGCACCACCCACTGTCACTATCTTAATTTTTTGACGTTTACACCAAGCAATTAGCGCAGCCTTCTGCTTAACGGCATCAATACAATCAATAACATAATCAATATTGCCGCCCTCTTTAGCTCCAAGTAAATACTCGCCTAGATTATCCAATGTAATAAAATCTTCAATTTCATTCACTTGGCAATCAGGATTAATTTCACGTATCCGTTGCGCCATCACAGCAACTTTAGAACCGCCGATGGTGGAGCTAAGAGCATGTATTTGTCGGTTAGTATTAGTGACACAGATATCATCTAAATCTATCAAGCTTATCTGCCCTATGCCGCTCCGCGCTAAGGCTTCAGCCGCCCAAGTACCGACGCCACCAATACCAATTACCATCACATGGGATGTGGCAAATTTAGCCAACGCCTTTTGTCCATACAAACGGCCAATTCCGCCAAATCGATTTTGATAGGCCTCAGTCATAAATACTTACCTTATATTACCCAATAACAGCAGGAGCGCTTGCACTAGCATCCAGTAGATACCAGCTGGGACAGCTTAAAAGCAACACCAGAAATGTGCCGTGGATTCTAAACGATATCGACATAAACCGAAATCAGATCCTCAGCCACCAAACACTAGATGCAAAGGGATACGAATACTAAATGAGTGTAATAAAAGCAAAGGCCCATCATTTACCACCGAGTCATTTGGTAATCGACTTAATAAAAACATGTATTTCACTTGTAAAACAATATGTTGAATAAGCCATCCTTTATATGAAACTTGATCAAGATCACACTTTATCATTTCAAGTCTGTGCAGACTTTGCCGCATAAAAGCTCAACAGCATGCATAGATACTGAAGTTATCAATGCATATAACAGCGATAAGCACAGGAAAATGAAGATGAAAAAGAATCTACTGACGACGGCTATTATTTCTAGCCTCACACTCTATTCATTCACAGCACTCGCCGATGGCCCTGAATTCTATGGTCATGCTGATCTTGCCATTACCAATTCAGACACAGGTTATGCAACTCAAAACCAAAAGGAGGGCACTGTTCTTGAAAACAACTTCTCTTGGTTAGGCGTAAAAGGTTCTGAAGCTGTAAGCCCTTACTTTGACATCATTTATCAAATGGAATTTGGTGTCGAAAACTTTGATAACTCAAATAAAACCTTCAATGCCCGTAATACATTCCTAGGTATCAGAAGTGCCGCAGGTACGGCCTTAGTGGGTCGTAACGATACCGTATTTAAAGCAGCTGAAGGTAGCTTCGATCTTTTCGGTAATACCAATGCTGATATCGACTTACTGGTTGCAGGCCAAACACGCTCCGCCGATGGCATTTCTTACTATTCACCTAAAATTGCCGATCTCGTGACGCTTAATGCCACTTATCTGATGAGTGATAACTATGACCAAGTGGATAGCAATGGCAACGACGTGTATAGCAAAGATCAAATGTATGCTCTGAGCGCCACCTTAGGGGATAAAGCCTTTAAAGCACAAAACTACTATGTCGCTGCCGCCTATAGTGATGGTATTGATAACATTGAAGCCTATCGTGGTGTGGCCCAAGCTAAATTCGGTGACGTAATCTTAGGTGCCTTATATCAACACAGTGAGCATGTGGATGATAAGTTTGCCAATCTCTCAGGCGATACCTATTTTGTCAACGCAGCCTACTTAATTGGCGACTTAAAACTAAAGATGATGTACGGCAAAGATGACTCAGGTCTAGGCAAGTACGTGAACCGTTATGTTGGTGACCAAGACAACAGTGGCCTAGAACTGGTCCGTGATGTTGACCTGCAACAGTTCAGTGTGGGGGCTGATTACCGCCTGAGCACTAAGACTATGGTCTATGGTCACTACACGCGCTTCGATGGTGATCTTATGTTGGCCGATGTGAAGCAAGACCTGAATGACAACATCTTTACTGTCGGTTTACGCGTTGATTTTTAAATAGATTAATCAACTAACCCCAAGGTTATTTATTGATAAAAAAGCGGCTTCGGCCGCTTTTTCTGCTTAGATATCGCCCCCAAACACAAATCTATAACCAATATGACAGACTTGCTACAGCATTAGTATATGCTACAGTTACCCTCGCCGACGCACTATCTAAGGCAATCCGCCTTACCTACCACTTAAGTAGTAAGTGAAAAATAGAGTTTTACCCCTTTCAGGTAAATTTGCAGTCAAGATATAAGGAAAGATCCCAGAAATGGCCCGAATATAGGCAAGGAGAGCCAAAAACATGATCTGCGCCACAGCCTGCGAGTCGTAAAACTGTAAAAATCGGCGGCAACTTTGTTACCGACTCAGGTAGCAAATGCGTTAAACCACACAAAAACCATGAAAAATGGATAAGAACTTAGGTTCGAGGGAGCACAAAACATGAAAAAGACATTCATCTCTGCATCAGTTGCATCAGTATTGGCATTGGCTTCATTCGGTGCGCTAGCCGAAGGCCCAAGCTTCTATGGTCGTTTAGAGCTTGCTCTAACCCATACTGACACAGGTGCCACTCTACAATCAGGTACTAACGGCTTAGAAGCAAACTATGCCGATGAGAATAACGCAGGTACTTATTTAGAAAACAACTTCTCTCTATTAGGTGTTAAAGGTTCAGAAAAAATCGCTGATGGCTTTGACGTTATCTACCAAATGGAATTCCAAGTTGAAAACACTTCTGGTGCAGGTGATGTTTTCAAAGCACGTAACACTTTCTTAGGTTTAAAAACTAACGCTGGTACTGTGTTAGTGGGTCGTAATGACTCAGTATTCAAACAAGCCGAAGGTGCTGTGGATATTTTCGGTAACACTAACGCCGATATCGACCGTTTAGTCAGTGCCCAAACTCGTACTGCCGATGGTGCTTGGTACTATTCACCAAAAATTGCAGGCTTAGTGACATTAAACGCTAACTATCAATTTGATGATAACGACACTACAGCTAAGACTTCTGAAAGCCTATATGCATTAAGCGCAACTCTAGGTGACAGCAAGTTTAAAGAACAAAACTACTATGCTGCAGTAGCCTATAACAAAGGCATTGCTGGTGTTGATGCATACCGTTTAGTTGGCCAAGCAAAATTCGGTCAATTCAAAGTTGGTGGTTTATTCCAAAACTCTGAAGATGTTGTGAACAATGACATCGAAGGTAACACTTACTTTGTTAACGTTTCTTATGATCTGAACGGTGTAAACCTGAAGGCTGAATACGGCATTGATGAAGCTGGTTTAGGTGGCGCTTACACTAAACTGGGCGGCGTAAAAGGTGCTGATGACATCAATTTCCAAAACTTCAACATTGGTGCTGATTATCGCTTAGCGAAATCAACTATGATCTATGGTCAATACGCTATGTACCGTGGTGATTTTACTGTTGCTAATGCTAAAACAGATCTACAAGATGACAACGTATTCTCTGTAGGCGTACGTTACGACTTCTAATCTCTTACCTAAGAGATAATAAAAACCTACTGTAGTAATACAGTAGGTTTTTTTATGTCTCAAATCTAATCCAAAAGCACCAAAAATAAAAAACCACCTAAGCCAAACTAAGGTGGTTTTAGTTAACCCATTTAATTCTTTACAGCATTGAAACCATGACAAAGCATTAGATGCTCGCTAAAGCATCACCGCCGTCACCTAATTCAACGCTATCGACACGTTGTAATCCTCTAGGCAATTTTGCACCACGACGACCACGTTCACCTCGATAATGTTCAAGATCGCTTGGCTTCAGTGTGAGCTTGCGCTTACCTGCCCACAGGGTAACCGGCGTATCACTTGGCACTAATTGTAAATGTGTCATAAGTTCATCGCGATTCTTGGCTCTTTCGGTTGGTATGCCAATAATTTTATTACCTTTACCCTTGGATAATTGCGGTAACGCTTCTAGCGAAAACAGTAACATCCGCCCTTCGTTTGTGATCGCTAGCAGTGACATTTCTTTAGTGCGGTCAATCAACTTAGGCGTTAATGATTTAGCGTTTGTTGGTAGACTCAGCAAGGCTTTACCCGCTTTATTGCGCGACACCATATCGTTGTATGAACAAATAAAACCGTAACCCGCATCCGTTGCTAACAAGTAACATTGGTCTTCTTCACCCATCAACACATGCTGCATGGTTTCGCCAGGTGCCATATTGAAGCGAGTCGTAATAGGCTCACCTTGGCTACGGGCCGATGGCAGAGTATGGCTATCCGTCGCAAAAGCCCGCCCAGACGAATCAATAAACACTGCGGCCTGATTGCTACGTCCCATCGCGCTACATAGATATTGGTCGCCAGACTTATAGGAGAGCGACAAAGGATCGATATCGTGGCCCTTAGCACAACGCACCCAACCTTTTTCAGATAAGACAACAGTCACGGCTTCTGTCGGCGTTAACTCTTGTTCAGTTAATGCTTTAGACTCATTACGCAATACGATTGGCGAGCGACGATTATCGCCATAGGTTTCGGCATCTTGAATTAATTCTTTCTTGATCAACGTCTTCAAGCGACGCTCTGAGCCCAATAACTGCTCCAGTTTTTCGCGTTCGGCTTCAAGCTCATTTTGTTCGGCCGTGATCTTAAATTCTTCTAACTTGGCTAAATGCCGTAACTTTAACTCGAGGATCGATTCAGCTTGTTTATCACTGAGTGAAAAACGGGCCATCAACTCAGCTTTAGGATCATCGTGAAAACGAATAATCTCGATCACTTCATCAATGTTGAGGAAAGCGATCATTAGGGCTTCGAGTATATGTAACCGCGATACCACCTTATCTAAACGATATTCTAAACGACGTTTAACCGTATCAACGCGGAACTCTAACCACTCAGTTAATAAGGTTTTCAACCCTTTAACTCGCGGACGCCCATCGAGACCCAACACATTTAAGTTAACTCTAAAGCTCTTTTCTAAATCTGTGGTGGCAAACAAATGCGCCATCAGTTGATCGCAATCGACGCGATTGGAGCGCGGCACCACCACAAGACGCACTGGGTTTTCATGATCCGACTCATCGCGTAAATCGGCCACCATAGGCAATTTCTTCGCCTGCATTTGACCGGCGATTTGCTCTAAGATTTTACCGCTACTGGCTTGATGCGGCAGCGCCGTGATGATGATTTCACCGCCATCGACAGTGTAAACCGCACGTGCTCTTAATGACCCACGGCCCGACTCATAAATTTTTGCAATATCGGCAGACGGGGTAATAATTTCGGCTTCAGTTGGATAATCAGGGCCTGGTACAAAGGCCATCAATTGCTCGAGTTCAAGCTTAGGATCATCGAGCAATGCTACGCAAGCGGAGACTAATTCTCTCACGTTATGCGGCGGAATATCCGTCGCCATACCTACGGCAATACCAGTAATACCATTGAGTAAGATATGCGGTAAACGTGCAGGCAGTACTTTAGGTTCCTTCAAAGTGCCATCGAAGTTAGCCCCCCATTCAACCGTACCTTGTCCCAGTTCACTGAGTAACACTTCAGAGAATTTAGAGAGACGTGCTTCGGTATAACGCATAGCCGCAAATGACTTAGGATCATCGGGGGCACCCCAGTTACCTTGGCCATCGACTAACGGGTAGCGATATGAAAATGGCTGCGCCATCAATACCATAGCCTCATAACAGGCACTATCGCCGTGAGGATGGTATTTACCTAATACGTCACCAACCGTACGAGCCGACTTTTTATGCTTAGATTGAGCCGATAAACCTAACTCACTCATCGCATAGATAATTCGACGCTGTACCGGTTTAAGTCCATCACCAATGTGTGGCAGGGCTCGGTCCATAATGACGTACATGGAATAGTTCAGATAAGCCTCTTCGGTAAAGCGCCGCAATGGCATTTGCTCTACCCCATCGAGACTTAACTTGATAGCGTCACTCATTTTCTTCTAGTTCCTGTGTTTCTTCAGTACTATCGCCCTTATAAAACAAGCGATACACGTTACCTTTTAAATCATCGGAGATGTACATAGCACCATCGGATGCCGATAACAGCGCAAAGGGTCGAGCAACGGGAAATTCACCGTCAAGGAAACTAACAACCGTTTCACGACTCACCACTTTTTGATCTTCAATCTTCAACATAACCACTTGATAGCCAACTTTACTCGAACGATTCCACGAGCCATTTTCGGCGACAAACAACTGATTATGGTAAATATCGGGAAATTGACTGCCGCGATAAAATGCAAGTCCCGTGGGTGCAACATGGGCTGGCAACTCATACATTGGCAGAGTGATTTTTAAATTTTTCGGTTTTTCATAGGCGGGTTCGACAACACTACTGGCATGTAAATAAGGGAAGCCATAATGACTCCCTATCACATCGATGCGGTTAATCTCATCGGGTGGCAAGTTGTCCCCCATCCAATCACGGCCTTGATCGGCAAACCATAATTTTTTGTCTATTGGCGACCAATCAAATCCACTTGCATCTCGCACACCAGCCGCAATCTGCTCACTCGCGCCTGTATCAACATTGATCGCGATGATACTACTGTAAGGCACTGGCGCTTCACAGACGTTACAGGGCGCACCAATAGACACATATAAACGGCCATCTGGGCCAAAATTAATTGCCCGAGAACTTTTCTTCTCTGAGTAAGGCAAGTCACTGTAAATCTCTTTGGGTCGACTCGGGCGGCGCAATCTTTGCTCAATATCAACAAAGCGCACTATTTGATTTTCAGTGGCGACAAACAAGTCACCATTGTGGAATGCAATCGCATCGGGTGATTCAAGCCCTTTGGCTATCACATAGCGCTTATCGACACGACCATCTTGATTACTATCAACGAGAGCATGGATAGTGCCGCTCTTATTGGAACCGACAAATAAAGTGCCATTAGCCCCCATCGCCATCTGCTTAGCATCGCCAATATCCGAGGCATAAAGCGATAAACCAAACCCCTTAGCGACGGTAATCATGATCGATTGGGAACCCGCAAAGGCGCTATTGCAGAGCAATAACGTCACACTCGCTAAGAGCGTAAAACCGGCAGAAAACACCTTTAAGCAATTATAATTATTAGTTTTAATATACAACATTGTAATTTTCTTTATGCCTATGTTTTATTGTTATCGGCAATAGTGCACAACATTAAAGTAAAGCCATGTCACCCTTATCTTCAAGCCAGTTTTTACGGTCCGGCGAACGCTTCTTAGCGAGCAACATATCCATCAAAGCATCCGTTTCTTCGATGTCATCTATCGTCAACTGTACTAAACGACGAGTGTTTGGATCCATCGTTGTTTCACGAAGTTGTAAAGGATTCATCTCACCCAAGCCCTTAAAGCGGGTGACTTGTACCTTACCCTTTTTATTCTCAGCGGCAATACGGTCTAAAATACCCGCTCTTTCTGCCTCATCTAAGGCGTAATAAACCTCTTTGCCGATATCAATACGGAACAACGGCGGCATAGCAATATACACATGACCCTGCTCAACTAAGATACGGTAATGCTTCAAAAATAGCGCGCATAACAAGGTAGCAATGTGCAGTCCGTCTGAGTCGGCATCCGCAAGGATACAAATCTTGCCATAACGTAATTCAGAGATATCACTACTATCGGGATCGCAACCAATCGCGACCGAAATATCATGGACTTCCTGTGAAGCTAACACCTGTGAAGCATCGACTTCCCAGGTATTCAAGATTTTTCCACGCAGCGGCATAATGGCTTGAAACTCACGATCGCGGGCCTGTTTAGCACTACCACCCGCAGAATCCCCTTCCACGAGGAATAACTCTCCGCGCATCGGATCTTGGCCACTACAGTCTGTCAGCTTACCCGGCAGTGCAGGTCCAGAAGTCACCTTTTTGCGGGCCACTTTTTTGGCGGCCTTTAAACGACTCTGGGCATTATTAATGCACATTTCGGCTAAGGATTCAGCTAATTCGGTATTTGAGTTCAACCAGAGTGAGAATGCGTCACGCACAACGCCAGACACAAAAGCAGCGCATTGGCGACTAGAAAGCTTTTCTTTTGTTTGACCAGCGAATTGCGGTTCTTGCATCTTCACCGACAATATAAACGCGGCGCGATCCCAAATGTCTTCGGGTGACAGTTTAATACCACGGGGAATTAAATTTCTGAACTCACAGAACTCCCGCATAGATTCCAATAAACCTTGGCGAAAACCATTCACATGGGTACCACCGAGCGGAGTCGGAATTAAGTTAACATAACTCTCGCCAATAGATTCGCCGCCTTCAGGCAACCAAGTAATGGCCCAATCTGCGGCTTCTAGTTGGCCTTTAAAGCAACCCACAAACGGCTCTTCTGGCAATCTTAAATTGTCACCGATAGCCGCCTTTAAATAATCAGTTAGGCCGCTTTCATAGAACCATTCATGGACTTCGTTTGTCTGTTTATTGGTGAATTTTATCCGTAAACCTGGGCACAGTACCGCTTTAGCACGAAGCAGATAAATCAGTTTTGAATTTGAGAAGTTAGCTGAATCAAAATAGCTCGCATCGGGCCAAAAATGCACTCGAGTCCCGGTATTACGACGACCACAGGTCCCTGTTGGGCGTAAATCTTCAACCTTAAAGCCATTTTCAAAAGCGATGTCATACACTTGGCCATCACGGCGAACCGTAACTTCGACACGGCGCGACAAAGCGTTAACCACCGAGATACCGACACCGTGTAAACCACCGGAGAACTGGTAGTTTTTATTCGAAAATTTACCGCCAGCATGCAATTTGGTCAGAATTAACTCAACCCCAGGAATGCCTTCTTCTGGGTGGATATCCACTGGCATACCACGGCCATCATCAGTGACTTCGAGGGAGTTATCTGTATGTAGAACAACTTCAATTTTTGTCGCGTGACCTGCCAATGCCTCATCGACACTGTTATCTATGACCTCTTGGCCCAAATGGTTAGGTCTGGAGGTGTCGGTATACATACCTGGACGGCGTTTAACAGGATCGAGTCCGTTGAGAACTTCAATGGCGTCAGAGGTGTATTGATTTGTCATAGGGCACGCTATAGGTTGTTATATCCGGCCATGTTGCGGCTCGGCATGTCAGTTTGTCAAGGTAAGTGTAAAAATTGGCTTACAGTTTGCAGATGCGACTCATAACCAACAAAGCTGTGATCACCACCCGCTTCAACTCGCAATTGACAGTGATGATACTTATTGACCGCTTCGCGATAATCCAGCACATCATCACCTGTCTGCAATAATACCAAAAAACGATCCGGATTGCGGATCACAGCCGTATTAAATTCAGCGACTTCAGACTTATGCTCAGGTAAGACAAGATAATGCTGTTCAGTGTAAGGATTGAATTGCGGACCCATAAACTCATCGAACAACTCAAAGGGTTTTACCGCAGGATTAACTAACACCGCTTTGCCACCGTAGGTTTCGGCTAAATAGCTGGCGAAATACCCACCTAAAGATGAGCCTATATAAGCTAATGGCTCTTTGGCATCAATCGCCGCCTCAACATAAGCGGTTAAGAGCACCATCGCAGCCTTAGGTGTATTAGGCAATTGGGGCTGATGGAAGGCCACACTAGGGTGATGCAGCGCCATGTACTTAGCCGTCATCACAGCTTTATCTGAAAATGGAGAGCTATTAAAACCGTGAATATAAAGCAGCATATTTCCTCAGGCTGCGGCTATTCGCGTTAATAACCGCTAGAGTTGTTGTCGGGGGAAAAATGGTTACCCGGTACGCGATACACTTTAGTGTTGATGCTACCATCGGCTTTCAACTCCAGCAAACGATAACCCGGTTGAACGCCATCCAAGGCAAAATAAGGCGATAACGGCTTAAATTGAATACAAGTGGAAGGTGTCGCCATCAACTGCAACGTGCCATGGGGCCCATTATGATGGGTATCAATACATTGGTGCACATGTCCCCAGAGCAATCCTTTG
Organism: Shewanella sp. SM74; assembly: GCF_025653725.1. NCBI lineage: Bacteria > Pseudomonadati > Pseudomonadota > Gammaproteobacteria > Alteromonadales > Shewanellaceae > Shewanella > Shewanella sp. SM74. The sequence continues at coordinate 45,560 of NZ_JAKKRZ010000031.1, forward strand.
ACCTGCGGATACTTTGCCACTCGCGCAATAAACTCGGCGCCATTGTCCATGCAGTGCTGATCCAACCAAGTACAATTCACAACGATGGGATTGTGATGCATCACCAGTAAAGTATGGCATTCAGGATGTGCGGCAATGGCTTCATCAATTAATTCGAACTGAGTCTCGGCCATATTGCCGCCAGGCTTTCCCCGCACGGTTGAATCCAACATGAGGATTTGCCAGTTTCCCGCCAGAATACGCTGCTGCCCAAAAATCTGTTCACCCTGCATGTGCAGATACATGATCCGTGGATCGTCATGATTTCCAGGAAGATAATGGCAAGGTAAGCCAACGGGGGTGACTGCTTTCACAAATTGCTGATAAGACTCAGCCGAATAGTCTTGACTCAAATCGCCCGTGGCGAGCATCAAGTGAGCAGGATAGTCCACAGCTCTAATCGTATTTAATACGGCAGCAAAACTTTTGCTAGTATTAACTCCTAATAGCTGAGCTTCAGGATCGGCAAAAAGATGCGGATCTGTGACTTGCACGATACGCACGCTTTCCCCTTCAGCTATGGAGTAAGAGACAGCCTCTTTCAGCACATTGAATACCCAATTCTAAGACTGGCACACGACACTGTGTTGGTAACCAATCTTTAATAACTCTTCCAGGAATGCATTCACCTGGTACTTTTCATCACTTTGATACATGCGTACATTGGGATAATCATCAGGGCAAGAGCGTGAGTGCTCATTTTTCATTCATGCTTAATCCAGCCAGTAAAACCAGCTCAAGATAGTCTTCATTTATATGGGCTCGGCGCTGTTTACGTGGCACGCTCATCGCTTTACTGGTCTCTGCGCGAAGCATATTGAGCCCAAGATGCCGCATGGCTGCCATGTTGGCGGCGGCATGACCGCGGAAGATTTGGTTATCGTCTTCGTCCATGCTGACATCAAGCACCCAATGTAGTTTATT
>NZ_JAKKRZ010000032.1:0-45344 GCF_025653725.1 Shewanella sp. SM74
CGTTGATGGTTCAATGCCTGTTGTGGCTAGTTGGTTTACACGCACAGCAACAGGGCTGGGATAAGCATTTTCAGGCCAATACCATTGGGCATCGAACGGTACTCTCAACGATTCGCTTGGGATTGGAGGTACTCAGGCGGCCTGATTATCAAATCACGGAGAAAGAATTGCTGGCGGCCTGGGTATTATTCGCCAATCAGTTGCTCAAATATGGCTATGCTATGGCTGATTTATGAGGGGATCCTTCAGGGCTATGGGTTGATTGAGTTCATGGGCAAGTCCGGCACCTATTTCCCCAAGAATCGCCGCACTTTGTAGTCGCTCAAGCTGCAGTGCCTTGTCCTTTAATTGGCGCTCAGTGCTGACTAAAAACTCACTTTTCTGGCGAAACTTATATTCAAGCCACAGGTGATAAATGGTGGAAATAATGAAAATTAACAGCAGTGCGCCACCCCATTCTTTATTTTTTGACATCCATTTGTATACGGTTTGATAAAGTGGTGGTGATGCTCCCTGTAGTTGTAATTCTTTAAATAACTCAATCACTTTTAACTGGCTCACGGGCGCAGTCCAGCCCAAAGTATCGGCGGTAATGGCTGCAATATGATCGGCGGGTAAATCGAATAAGGCGCGGGTAATCGCCATCGTCAGCTTAGGAGAAACCGTATCCGCCGCAGCGAATGACCAGTTTGGGTATAACTGAGTGCTCACCTCGCAATCATATCCTGCAGGCGTTGCAGGATGGATAACCCGATAATCGCCCTGATTAACAAGACCCGTTGCGATCATTTCCTCTAAGGTACAAAAAGGCGCTATTGCGGCGTCGGCACTGCCATCTCTGACTTGATAGATAAGCGGTTCTAACGGGAAACCGAGGAAGCGCACTTGCCCAAAAAACTGTTCGGGTAAAAAACCCATTTTATGCAGTAACCCCATGGCCGCTTGATACCCCCCCAAGGCCTGCGGATCACTGGCGACCACATTGCGCCCGCGCAAATCCTGCAAGGTACGGATAGGGCTGTCGGCGCGGACAATAATGGTCGCACCTATGGTAAAAGTACTGCCTTGATGCTTACGACTCTTCATTGTCGCAAGCCAAGACAACGGGAAATTGTTACTTAGATGCAGATATTGCCCAGGGTTAGTGACGATAAACTGCAAATCATGCTCAAGTAACTGACTACGCATGCCATTAAAATCCACAGGCACGACTTCAAAATGACTATTAGGCACTTGCTCACTGAGGTAATCCATCATAGGTTGCCAACGCTGCTTGGCCTGTAACACGCCATGATTTGCCAGCACTCCGACTCTAAAATGGTTCACTTCTGTCGCTTCGTTGGCATAGGACGGATTAAGCCCAATGATACTCAGCAAGAATCCCATCAATATCGCTTTACACCAAGAGTCAATCGTCATCGCCTCTATTACCCACTCTTATATGCCATTGTCATGGAACGACTTTAGCTCGCAGATAAAAATCAAGCTGTGAAATGCCGCCAAACTCTGGTTTATGCCCAGAGGGAATCGGCTAATTTAGTGATGTATCTCCCAAGACCTAGGCTTAAAATTGAGCCCACTCTGCACCCAGCTTAAGCTGATAGCATGCTTACCGCCCCACAAGGAACACCATGTCGATAAAATTGCCACTCTATCTAGTCGATGACGATGAAGCGATTCTGGATTCACTGGGCTTTATGCTCGGACAATTTGGCTATCAAGTGCAAACCTTCAACAGCGGCCGCGACTTCCTTGAGCACTGTGCATTATCACAGGCGGGCTGCGTGATTTTAGATAGCCGAATGCCGGAAATCACCGGCCAAGAAGTGCAGCAAAAACTGCTCGAAACCCACAGTCCGCTTGGCGTCATCTTTCTCACTGGCCACGGCGATTTACCTATGGCGTTAAGCGCCTTTCGTAAGGGGGCCTGCGATTTTTTTCAAAAACCAGTGTCCGGCAAGGCATTAGTACAAGCGATTGAAAAGGCGCAGCGTGAAAGCCAAGCGGCCTTCGAACAGCAAAGTCTGCAGCATAAGTTTGACCAACTGACTGAGCGCGAACAGCAAGTGTTAGCCCATGTGATCCAAGGCATGACTAACAAGCAAATATCGGAGGCGATGTTTTTATCCCTGCGCACGATTGAAGTACACCGCGCAAAAATCATGAAAAAGCTCGAAGTGAACAATATGGCAGAGCTAGTGCAGCACTTAGGCAATCTGAATTCTGTCTTATAAGTCAATCACCCGTGGTCACTAAACAATTGTTAAGCCTTCTCGCCACGCATAAGGATTTAACCGTTAAACCCTTTTTACCCCGACCATTCAAGATACCGTAACTACACAGTTTTCATCCAACCTGCGACAAGCTGTCGCAGTTTGTGCATTTGGCTTTGTTAAATATCGTAGCAGCCCGCACAATCACGCCATAGGTTCCTTCCTTTGTGCCCCGCAGGCGCTCAAGAAATCCACTGCTTTTTGAACCTCCACCCGAGGGTAACTATACCCTCGGGGATTTTTTGCTTCCATCCGCGAATGCCTTCCTCCAAGATAACAACTAAAGTGGAAATGGAACGATCCAATTCTAGTTCCGTCTGCAAAGCAGTTATATACTTTCCAACCGTCTCAAATAATAAGAATCATGGAAGAGCGAATGTTCAAACCTTTAATATTACTCAGCTTTAGCACCTTAGTCTTGACCTGTATGAGTGGCTGCGTTGGGCCACTTAATTCAAAATGTGATACAAATTCCCCCTACAGCAAACAAGAATGCAATGCAGCCGACGCCGCAGTTTATATTGCAGCAGCCATATTGGAAGGCCCAGATAAAGGTCAAACGTGTAACGATATGTCGGGCAAAGCAAAACAAGACTGCCTCGCTCAGCAACAGGCACTGAAAGAATCACTAGAGAAACACGCTCGAAAATAGCATTAAGGAAGATGAATGAAAGCCTCCGTTTTTATTGCCGCGACCCTCGACGGTTATATCGCAACGCCCGATGGGGATATCGACTTTTTAAATCAGCACCCCAGTACTAATCCCGATGAAGACTTTGGTTATCATGCCTTTATCGACACTATCGATGCGATTGTAATGGGACGAAAAAGCTTTGAAAAAGTCCTCTCCTTCGATTGCGATTGGCCCTATGTAAATATCCCAGTGTTTGTATTAAGTCGCAGCGGTGTAACAGTACCGTCGGCGTTAAGTGAGCACGTGCAAGTGCTTAATGGCGATGCGGTAAATATCAGCAAACAACTCAGAGAGCGTGGCTTCAAACATATCTATATCGATGGCGGCCAAACAATCCAAGGCTTTTTAGCGGCAGGGCTAATTCAGGAACTCACGCTCACTCGCATCCCCACTTTACTGGGTAAAGGTATTCCCCTCTTTGGCGACTTAGCTCAAGCGATTCAATTAATGCCAATTCACACGCAGCAGTACGACAATGGCTACGTACAAACCCGCTATCGTGTTATAGACAAAATGGCTTTATAAGCCGTTTACATTCGGCTGATTGCATTGAAGGGTGAAGTGATGGCTTGCCATCTTGCTGCATAACCATGTAACAGCAATGTTAAACAACTAAATATTATCAATGGCTTACTGATTGCAAATCAAAGTTCCGTTAGAATATTGTCCTCTAACAAATAGGTGAGCAATATGAGTCGTTTGCAGTCATCGAAGGGTTTTACATTAATTGAGCTGGTTGTGGTCATTATCATCCTTGGGATCTTGGCCGTCGTCGCAGCACCACGGTTTTTAAACCTAGGCCAAGATGCTCACGATGCCAGAGCCAAAACCACATTTGCGGCCTTTACCTCTGGTGTTAAGCTTTATCACAGTTGCTGGCTTGCGGGCGGTCACTCAGGTTATACCCAAGATCTCGCCTGTTATGGTGATGGAAAACTCGACTCGACCACCACTGGATTTCCACTGGGAATAGAGACTGCAACCGCTGATGCCGGTGCTAAATTGCAGGGCGATTATTGTGGTCAGTTATGGCAAGGTCTTTTGGCTAATAATGAATTTGTCATTGCCGATCAATACTCTTGGCGCACAGTTCCCAATGTCGACATTGTTTACTGGTATGGTGCCGTCGACATAAAAGATCCCAATGCTTACTGCATTTTCAACTATGTCTCTGACGATCGCAGCTTCGGCAGTGAAAACTGGGATCTTAAATACTATCCCTTCGATGGCCGCACTATTGTAGGTCGATCCACCCTTTCCCAATAAGCGCTTATTTTTATTGCTAAAGGAGCGCGAAAGATCGCAAACTCCTTTGGCATTTGCCGCGATTACTTGAATTATTGTCATCCATCCCCATATATATCCCATCATCCACCGCAACTTTTGCTGCGGGCCAGAAGAGGATTCATTGTGACCACTATCGTATCAGTACGCCGTAATAATCAAGTTGTCATCGCCGGCGATGGCCAAGTCTCCCTAGGCAATACCGTCATGAAAGGTAACGCCAAAAAAGTGCGTCGCTTATATCACAACAAGGTACTGGCAGGTTTTGCAGGCGGCACCGCCGATGCTTTCACCCTATTCGAGCGTTTCGAAGCCAAACTCGAAATGCACCAAGGCCATTTATTGCGCTCGGCCGTTGAGCTCGCCAAAGATTGGCGTACCGACCGTATGCTGCGTAAACTCGAAGCCCTGTTAGTCGTGGCCGATGCGGAAACCTCGCTGATCATCACAGGTAATGGTGATGTCGTTCAGCCAGAACACGACTTAGTCGCCATTGGTTCAGGCGGCAACTATGCCCAAGCGGCGGCCCTTGCACTATTGCAAAATACTGAGCTGTCAGCTCTAGAAATCGCCGAAAAATCCCTGACTATTGCTGCGGATATCTGCGTATTTACCAATCAATTCAAAACGATTGAAGAACTCAATTACTAAACAGCCCGTGAGGAATATTATGTCTGAAATGACCCCCCGTGAGATTGTCCACGAGCTGGATGCACACATTATTGGCCAACAAAAGGCCAAACGTTCTGTTGCTGTCGCCCTGCGCAACCGCTGGCGCCGGATGCAACTTGACGCGGATTTCCGTCAAGAAGTCACCCCAAAAAATATTCTGATGATTGGCCCAACGGGCGTTGGTAAAACTGAAATTGCCCGCCGTTTAGCCAAACTGGCGAACGCGCCTTTTATCAAGGTCGAAGCCACTAAATACACTGAAGTGGGTTATGTCGGTAAGGAAGTCGAGCAAATCATCCGCGACTTGACCGATATCGCCATCAAGCTGACCCGCGAGCAGCAAATGGGCAAATGTCGCCAACGCGCCGAAGAAAATGCCGAAGAGCGCATTCTGGATGCCCTGTTGCCTAAGCCAAAAAACGACTGGGAAAGCACTGAAACCGATTCCAACTCAAATACCCGTCAAGTCTTCCGCAAAAAACTACGCGAAGGCCAATTAGACGATAAAGAAATCGATATCGATGTGGCCCAACCGCAAATTGGTGTTGAAATCATGTCGCCTCCAGGCATGGAAGAAATGACCAACCAGCTGCAAAGTCTGTTTAAAAACATGGGCCAAGCACCAGCAAAACGTCGCAAGATGAAGATCAAAGAAGCCTTTAAGCTATTGATCGAAGAAGAAGCCGCCAAACTGGTCAATCAAGAAGATTTAAAAGAACAAGCCATTGAAATGGTTGAGCAACACGGCATAGTGTTCCTCGACGAAATCGACAAAATCTGTAAGCGCGGCGAAACCTCAGGCCCCGACGTTTCCCGTGAAGGCGTGCAACGTGACTTACTGCCGCTCATCGAAGGCTGCACTGTTACCACAAAACACGGCATGGTAAAAACCGACCACATACTGTTTATCGCCTCTGGCGCATTCCAGATGTCTAAACCGTCTGATTTAATTCCTGAATTACAGGGTCGTTTACCGATCCGTGTCGAGTTAGATGCATTATCAGCCAATGATTTTAAACGCATTCTAACCGAGCCACACGCCTCGCTCACCGAGCAATATATCGCGCTGATGGGCACAGAAGGCGTGAAAGTTGAATTCAGCGAATCGGGTATCGACAGCATTGCGAAAGCCGCATGGCAAGTGAACGAGCGCACCGAAAACATCGGCGCCCGTCGTTTACACACTGTGATGGAAAGGCTGATGGAAGATATCTCCTACGAGGCATCGGAAAAATCGGGCTCCGCCTTTGTTATCGACGCCGACTATGTCAGCGCCCACTTAGACAACTTAGTCCAAGACGAAGATCTCAGCCGCTTTATCCTCTAGTACTAAACCGTTCACCGCCAAGCTCAAACGACTTGGCGGTGAACGACTCAACTGCAAAAGTGTGACTTAAACGAAAAAGCCTGACCAAGGCTCTCGCTTACCCTTTGTATCCTTGGCCGCGAGTGGTTACATTAGTCAGGTGTTATTTTAATGAGTCGTTATCCTATCCTTAGCATTTTCTTGGTAGCCAACCTATGACCACAGCAACGCCCAATGTCACCGATCTTAAACTGAAACGTAAATCGCGCATTCTAGAAATCAGTTTCGATAATGGTGAGCAATATCAGCTCAGCTGCGAGATGCTCAGAGTCTACTCGCCCTCGGCCGAAGTGCATGGTCACGGTAATCCAAAGCTGGTCACCCACAAGAAAAACGTCAACATCAGTGCCATAGAACCCGTCGGTAACTACGCAGTGAAAATCGTCTTCGATGACGGCCACGACACAGGCCTATTCTCGTGGAAAGTGCTCTACGATCTCGCCACCCACCAGGTGGACCTATGGGAAAAATACCTCGCCCGCCTACGCGCAGAAAAAGCCTCACGCGAACCGCTGATTGCGATGAATATAAAGTACAACTAGTACGTTAGGTAAATAGACGCTTAATTGTGCGATGTAAACTCTAGAAACAGAGAATTTAACAATGGGTAGCTTGTGAAGCTGTGACTTCTCTTACTGACTTGAGTATCAAAGGAAAGACCATGTCGGAAAAAATCCCCTGCCAAGAATGTAACACCTTAATCCTTCCGAGTACCGCCGAGAAAAATGAGGGTTTATGCATGCCCTGCAAAAATGGCATACGTGCAAATCTCGAGCGTGCGAAGGAATACTACCAACAAGAGCGTGAACTCGATAAAACCTGTCCCTTTCGAGCCTTTTGGCGAGATCTTGTTGTAAGGGTACATAACAAAGAACAAGGTTTTTATACGCTTAGACCAGAGGAACAAAACTACTATGCGGTGAACTGCTTATCTGGCGAAGTCTATAATGGTGGATTTATTCAGTATTTCGACAACTCTTCAGGTGAGCATTACGCCTTCGCTGAGCGTGGACTTATCCAAATGGGAGCAAGCCACTCGTTAAACTTATTGCACCAAGCAAAACAGGCCGTGTTTGGCGAAAAGCCCGTACCAATCGACAGAGATCGTCGTTTAGCCACCACCGATAACCAAGACCTGTACAGCGTACTCGATAAGCTCGATGACGAGTTTTATAAAGATCTAGATGATCTCGATGCCAAGCTTGAAAGCTACGCCCTTGATTACGGACTGGTAAATAACACTTAACTGGCGATTGTCGGTAATCACTTAAAGATAAAGGCTATCCTTGGCAGAAATAAGCATAATTGAGCCTATCTTGCTGACCCCATACCGCAGTCCAGCCATTCACATCACTCATGTAAGCGAAATAAATGGATTGCGTTTTAAGACAAACATCTTGAAATGGCGCTTTATTCTGATTAATAAAATGCGCCGACCTAACCAGCACATCGGTACAAACGTCTTCATCCTCCACTAGCCAAATAAAATCATCACGCCATTCATCCAATGCTATCGCCGCCTCTGGGGAATAGAGTCTCAACTTATCTTGCGCGAGTACCATTTGCTCGGGAGTCACAGAACATGAAACCGCCAACTTATCGAATACACCTGAGCCGCCAGCCCAAAAAGACAAATCAAATTCCAACCTATCCTCTAGCGGCGTAAAACCCAATAAATTTTCGATAATCATCAAACTTTTAGCTAAATCGGCATCAGGTCTTTGATAACGCTTTTCAATCCCATCATATTCCCGCATACGAACTAAGCTCCCGCTGCGTTAAGTGACGCATTAAAATTGAGTAACATACTATAAAATAATAACTTTTTGATCAATGCACCCAACGATTAAGACTATTACGCCAGTGACTCGCCAACTTTGATTTAAAAATGAGTTATCCCTAAGCGCTTGATGGCGCCATTTGCAGCATAAGTAAGCGCGAACACTGCGATCACATGGTCAAGGATAATGGAATGAAAATTATCAGGTCTACCATTTTAAATCAGCAACTTCATCAAGTAAGGCCTGTGATTTAAACCGTCCCTGCTAAAAGTGGCCTGTACAGTTATCTTCTTGATTTGCTTGTCTTGCTATTAGCTCATTCAAACATCGCGCTCTTTTGAAAACTTAGGCATGAAATATCGCATAATCGGCTGCGGTAAATTGCAATTGAATGCTTTAATCGGTTGACCTCATGCGCCTCAACTAACTCTCCTTAAACGGATTTTTGTGTTAATTCATCGCCTTTAAACAACTTATGCCACTGCTCCAGCACTTCTCAGTCAGTCCAACGATTGGCACTGTCGATATCGACCCGCAGCACCACATGTAGATGATTCGACATCACCGCAAAGGCTGCAACATCGATAGCAAAAACGGCTTCAAGTTCAAACAGTAGTGACTCAACCCAACTATGGCGATGGTCATAATTATTCCCAGAATAGGCATCATCGCCACATAAAAAAGCACGCCGCACAACGCGGCTATAGCAATGGTAATAGGGAATGTCTTCAAGGCTTATTAAGTTCTGAGAGGACGCGGCATATAAACCTCCTTGTTTAATGCTTAATCAAAACATAGTCGGAGGTTAACTACCACACCATTTAAGCTGGGTGCCTTGAAAACAGCTTCTTTGTAGGCAACCTGAAAGTGCATTATATTGTTGCTCTAAAATGGATGGCCAGATTTATTATTAGCCCTGCATATGTGATAAAACAGTTAAACCTTCGCTGGAAACAAATCTTAGAAATGGAGTATTGTCAGTGACAACGAGAACGGAATTACTCAATAAATTAAGCGCCTTATCGACCGCCGATCCAGAGCACTGTCCGGTAGTGACATTAAATGAGTACTTTTTAGAAAACGAAGATGAAGAGTCTATCGCACCCAATAATTGGGGTTATGGTCGACCATCCATCAAAGAAATCTATCGTTGCTTGAAAGAAATCGAACATAGGTCAGATGTGCAAGGTGTTTATGTTGGGATGCACGATGAATGGTCCGAAGCACTTGAGGATGATGAGCTATGGCCTGCAGCTGAGAACATTCATATTCTTACCTGTGCGCCTCTGGCGGAAGTGGAAGAATGGATTGAAGGAATCGCAGCAGATGGAATGGGGACAGGCTGGCCCTATGGCGAACATCAACTATCCCCTAAGCCGTATGCAGGCTATCATGTCTATACAGTATATTGGGATTAGTGGTTAGCTATCTCACTGTTTATGTGAATTTTATTGCATCAGACAACCCCAAAACATCGGTCTAGGCCGATGTTTTTATATCTAAGGATACCAATCTCATTTTTGTATTATAAAACGTGCTCCACCAGCCTTATTATATGAATTAGCTCGTGTTATTTAGACTCCCATTGTTAAATTTTAAAAATGGAGTGTTAGTACTCTTTTTAAATACTAACAAACAACACTAAAACTTCAGAAGTTCACCTTCACCTGCGAAGTTGCTGAAGGGCGTTGAAGAAAATCGCATGAGCGAGGCATGGATGCCAAGTTAGCTTTCGGATTCTTTATTTAATTAATAGGGATGTACCACCGTAAGCGTTAGCGATTTTGAATAAGCACGAAGCCCTGCTTATAAATAAAGAGTTAATGCATGTAACTTCGCTAGGGTGAGTGCTGCGAAAACAGCGGTACGAACGAGAGCCAAGGATGGCGAACTGGCAGTCAGACATCGACGTTGTTCGGCAAGGACTCTTGATTGAAAATCAAGGGGTGAAGCCCCCGACTTTGACTTTGCTTTAAAAGCTATCAAACCAAGTTTAGATAAACCTCCTTGTCGAAATCACGACAAATACCCTGCTTTGTGATCCTCACTGCAACCCAATTCGTAATGTCAGGCAATATCCCATCGCGAAATGCTTAACCGCGAAAGTCATTCAACGAGTCCACTTAATGCAATTACAGCAATTCCATACAGTCAGGTTAATTTTAGGCGATCAACTCAATGCCCAGCATTCTTGGTTTAACCGTGTTGATGATCAAGTGCTGTATGTGATTGCAGAATTGCACCAAGAAAACACTTATGTAACCCACCATGTGCAAAAAATATGTGCCTTCTTTGCGGCAATGGCGCAATTTGCCCAAGAGCTGCGTGCGCAAGGGCATCAAGTGCTCTATTTAACCCTTGATGACACCTTCAATAACACTCAGGGCTATAGCGATCTACTGGGGCTCATTCAACATCAAGTGATGCAGGTTGGCGCAATCAAGTTTGAATACCAAAGGCCAGATGAATACCGCCTGCTTGAGCAATTGAGTCAGCTTAAGCTCAACACCGCCGTGGTGAACTGTGTCGATACAGAACACTTTATATTGCCGTTTGACGAAATCGATACGCAGTTCCCCGTCGGCAAACACATTATGATGGAGCACTTTTATCGCCGTATGCGTAAACGCTTCAACATCTTGATGCAAGACGCAAAGCCACTCGGCGGGCAATGGAACTTTGATGCAAGCAACCGTCAAAAGCTTAAACCTCAGGATATAAAAGTCTTGCCTGAGCCATTAATGTTTAGCCTCGATGTGACGAAAATTCTCGCTAGGCTTGAACGTCATCAAATCCCGACCATGGGTCGTATTGATACGCCATTGCTGTGGCCGATAAACCGTGCGCAAAGCCTCGAGCTATTAACATATTTTTGTCAGGTTTGCCTTCCTTCCTTTGGCCGCTTTCAAGATGCCATGACAGCGCAACATCCCGCCAAGTGGAGCTTGTACCATAGTCGACTATCATTCAGCCTTAACAGTAAATTAATCAGCCCGTTAGAAGTCATCAATGCGGCCATCGACAGTTATCAAACGAATGCTGAGATTGATATCGCCCAAGTTGAAGGGTTTGTACGACAGATATTAGGTTGGCGAGAATATGTTCGCGGCATTTACTGGGCCAATATGCCGCAGTACGCCAGCACTAATGCTCTCGATGCCCATGGGACGCTGCCCGATTATTTTTGGCATGGCGACACTAAGATGAGCTGCATGCGACAAGCGTTATCCCAATCATTAGATTTTGCCTACGCCCATCATATTCAGCGCTTAATGGTGATCGGCAATTTCTGCTTATTAACCGAAATCGAGCCAAATCAAGTCGATGAGTGGTATTTAGGCGTGTATGTTGATGCCATCGAATGGGTTGAAATGCCCAATACCCGCGGCATGGCATTGTTTGCCGACGGCGGCATTGTCGGCACTAAACCCTACGCCGCTAGCGGCTCTTACATTAATAAAATGAGTGACTACTGCAGCGGGTGTCATTACAAGATAAAAGAGCGCAGCGGCGCACTTGCCTGCCCGTTCAATAGCTTTTATTGGCGCTTTATGGACAAACACCGCGCGCGATTGTCGCAGAACCCAAGGATCGGCATGCTGTACAACACATGGGACAAGATGGACGAGCCCGTAAGGCACGCCATATTAGCCACGGCCGAGCACAACCTCGTTCATCTAAACCGTTTGTAGCTGAGTAATGTTAAGTGTGACTCATTGATATAAAGAGTTTGATATAAAGATTTTGATATAGATATTTGGATAGGGAGAGTTTGCTATGAAAGTACTTATCGTCGGCGGGAGTGGGGGTATTGGCAAAGCCATGGTTAAGCAAATTCAAGAAAGCTATCCCGACGCCACAGTGCACGCCACCTACTGGCATCATCTTCCCCAAGACAGGCAGGAGAAAATCCAATGGCATGCATTAGATGTGACCAATGAAGCTGAGATTAGACAGCTAAGTGAACAACTCACTGAATTAGATTGGATTATTAACTGTGTCGGGATTTTACACAACCAAGATAAAGGGCCAGAAAAAAGCCTACAGTCACTGGATATCGACTTTTTCCAGCACAATTTAACGCTCAATACCCTGCCCAGTGTCATGCTGGCTAAACACTTCTGCCATGCCTTAAAACAAAGTAGCTCGGCAAGATTTGCCGTGATATCGGCGAGAGTCGGCAGTATTACCGATAATAAATTAGGAGGCTGGTACAGCTATCGCACCTCAAAAGCCGCGCTGAATATGTTTCTCAAAACACTGTCGATTGAGTGGCAACGCACCATGAAACACGGCGTGGTGTTGTCTCTGCATCCGGGCACGACAGACACGCCATTATCTCAGCCATTTCAACAGAGTGTCCCCAAAGGCAAACTGTTTACACCTGAGTATGTCGCCAACTGCTTACTGCCCATCATAGCCAATGCTACACCCGCACAAACAGGGCGTTTTTTTGCCTACGATGGCACAGAGTTACCTTGGTGACATAAGCTGAAGAGCAAGTCAAGCAGCGGCAACTCCGATGGAGTCTTTCTAAGTTAATAAATCAAAGCCGAGGATCTCAACCCCTTGATAGGATGATGCCCCCAACGCACACCCCATCCTTAATCAAGCCTTTTCAAGAACACTGAAAAATAAACAATTGAAATAAATCATTAAATTATTTTAAAACACTCAAGTGCATCACCCTTCCGCTTGGCTAAATCCCTATTACCCAAAAGTCCTAATTCAGATTTAAAAGCGTCTAAATGAACGTTGAAGATAGTTCCTTTGTACGATTGTTAACGCTTTTACATTTAAATAACATCTAGAGTCATGCGGTTATTCACGCTTTGCACAGAATAAAAATCTGAGAATTCCCGCCTGAGCAACAGCTCATTCTATGCGGCCATGGCAGAGGGATGCCGACGACCCTGTAGAAATCACAATAAAAAACGCTCGCCCGAGCCAGTTAAGCTGTATGGCATTCCAACGTTATTTACAAAACGGAAAAAGGATTTCAAGCATGATGCTAAACAAAAAACTGTCGCTACTCTTCATTGCTGTGTCGGCCACTTTAGGCACATCCGCATTTGCTGCCGATGTTGTCGATGTCGGTACTCTTAGAAGCGCGTCTTCAAGCAATAACTTAGTGTCTCAGTTCAGCTTAGACGCAGGTAGCCAACTCAAAGTCGAGAAAAAACTCAACCTAGGTCAAGGCAAGCAAAAACAACGTTTACAACAATATTTCCATGGCGTACCGGTTTATGGTTTCTCTGTTGCGACGTCACAATCGAGCATGGGCTTTTACAGCGACATGTCTGGCCGCGTATTAAAAAATATTGAAAAGTCGGCTGATTTTGTCAAACCCACTTTAACGGCTAACAAAGCGTTAGATATTGCGATCCGTGGCAAGTCTGACAAAGCCGTTGCAGGCCTAAAAGCTGAAAACAAACAAGCAAAATTATGGCTTTACCTCGATGATGCCGCTAAAACTCGCCTCGTTTATGTGACCTCATTTGTAGTATATGGCGATGAGCCAAGCCGCCCATTCACTATGGTTGACGCGCACTCAGGTGAAGTGATTAAGCGTTGGGAAGGGATTAACCATGCTGCAACCGGCACAGGTCCAGGCGGTAACATTAAGACAGGCCAATACGAATACGGTACTGATTTTTCTAGCTTAGACGTTGAAGTGAGCGGTGACACTTGCACCATGAACTCACCTAACGTGAAAACCGTTAACCTAAACGGTGCCACATCAGGCGCCACCCCCTTCTCTTATACTTGTCCACGCAATACAGTCAAAGAGATCAACGGCGCTTACTCGCCATTAAACGATGCGCACTACTTTGGCAACGTGATCTACAACATGTATAGCGAGTGGTACAACACTGCACCGTTAACCTTTCAGTTAACGATGCGAGTTCACTACAGCAACAACTACGAAAACGCTTTCTGGGACGGCAGCGCTATGACCTTCGGTGATGGCGCAACAACCTTCCACCCATTAGTGAGCTTAGATGTCTCGGCACACGAAGTGAGCCACGGGTTCACTGAACAAAACTCAGGGCTGGTTTACGCAGATCAATCTGGCGGCATGAACGAAGCCTTCTCAGATATGGCGGGTGAAGCTGCTGAATTTTACATGCACGGCACAAACGACTGGTTAGTCGGCGCCGATATCTTTAAAGGCAGTGGTGCACTGCGCTACATGGCAGATCCAACCTTAGACGGTATCTCAATCGGTCATATCGACGATTACTATGATGGCATCGACGTGCACCACAGTTCAGGTGTATTCAATAAAGCTTTCTACACTTTAGCTAACTTACCAGGTTGGGATACACGCAAAGCATTCCAAACATTCGTAGTCGCTAACCAATTATATTGGACGGCGGACAGCTTATTCTGGCAAGGCGCTTGTGGTGTAAAATCGGCCGCAACTGACTTAGGCTTAAGTGCTGACGATGTGGTTACTGCGTTTGCCGCTGTGGGTATCACCCCTTGTGAAACGCCACCACCACCGCCACCACCAGAAGCTACTGAACTCGCCAACGGTGTTGCTGTGACAGGTTTAGCGGGTGCATCAGGTAGCAAAAAATACTACAAACTCGATGTCGCTAGCGGTGCAACTAACCTGAGCTTCAATATGTCAGGCGGCACAGGTGATGCGGACATGTATGTTAAATTTGGTCAAGCGCCGACGTCTAGCAGCTATGACTGTCGTCCATACAAGTCAGGTAATGCCGAAAGCTGTGCTATTGATCCTGCTCAAACGGGAACTTATTGGGTGATGGTCAGCGGCTATAGCAGCTACACAGGTGTGAGCCTAGTGGGTGCTTATGACGGCGATGACACACCAAACCAAGCTCCAACTGCAGGCTTTACTGCAAGCTTTGCTAACGGCAACGGCAGCTTCACAAGCACCAGTACTGACAGCGATGGCGACCTGACATCATGGAACTGGGATTTTGGTGATGGTACAAATGCCGCAGGTGCGAGTGTCAATCATCAGTATGCCCAGTCAGGCAGCTACACAGTCACACTGACTGTAACTGACAACGATGGCGCAACGGCAAGCACTTCTGAAGAATTTGCAGTTGAAGTGCCAGAAGTGGCGTTAGAAATGACAGTGAAAAACGCTAACAAATCTCGTCGCGGCAGCATTCGTGTTGCACTCGAATGGGAAGGTCACAACGCTGATGAATATACTATCTTCCGTAACGGTGTTGCGGTGGGTACTTCAAGCAGTTCATCGTTTATTGACCGCTTCACTGACCTAGCTGGCACTAGCTTCAGCTATAAAGTGTGTGAAACTAACGGCCCTTGCTCAAACGAAGAAACCGTTAATTTTTAATCGCATAACCTAATCGTGCAATGGCGCTAGCGTAAATCCTAGCGCTAATTCATCGATTCACTTCTCGTTTTCTTGTTAATGCCACTCGGCCCTTTTGAGTGGCATTTTTTATGGTCAAACGCTCAGCCTCAGCACCTCATCAGGTTTGCCTTAAGCTGTTGCCTGTTGCTCCTTGCTCCTTGCTCCTTGCTCCTTGCCCACACGTGGATGAATCGTTACTTCAAATGTCCACTTTCACCCACTGGTTTCTTCAGCAATTTACGTTGTAACGTCCGACGATGCATTCCCAATTGGCGAGCCGTGGCGGACACATTGCCTTGGTTAGCATTGAGCACTTGCTGAATATGCTCCCACTCCAAACGCTTAGGATTAAGTGGCGAATCGTCGACTTCATCTTCTTGAAGAGTATGGGAATGCCCATCTATTTCCAGTGCGGCGAGCAAGGTTTGGGTATCCACAGGTTTAGCTAAATAATTATCGGCGCCGAGACGAATCGCTTCCACCGCAGTGGCGATACTGGCATAACCTGTGAGTAACACCATAGTCACCTTGGGCAGCAGATGACGCAGCGGCACAATTAACCCTAGGCCATTGGCTTCGGCAAGCTTCATATCTAAAAGAATATGGCTAGGACGAAATTCCCGCGCCACCAGCAGAGCATCACTGGCATCATGGGTTAATCGGCATTCAAAGCCATGGCGTGTTAATCGGCGGCCTAAAATACTCGCAAGGGAAAGGTCATCCTCTACAATCAACAAACGTTTCATGAACTTACCTCGTCACTAGCCTTAGTCTTGTGCGATACAGACGGCGCCAGCTCCCTTAAAATAGTGAAACGAATTTGTGCCACAGTGCCACCTTGGGGATGATTAGCCAAAATCAACTCAGCGCCTAAACGCTCTAAACTGGCATGACTGAGTAGCAAAGCTACACCTAAACCCTTGGGACTTTCTATGAGTAAGGTGCCCAGCTGTGGCAATAAATCGGGCGCGATACCAGTGCCATAATCGCGGATCTGCAAGTAGATCTGCTCTTCGTTTGGCGCTATATCTAAACTGATATCCACCTGCGGCGCACCTAGGGTTTCGGCGCTAGCGCGGGCAGCATTTTCAATCAAGGCCATGATGGCTGGCGTTAAACTCATATCAGTCAGAATACTTTGCTCTGCCAGTTGTTCAGGCATACAAGTGATCAACCAATTCAGTTCAGTTTGCGGCATAAACAGCAAGGTTTTTTGCTTTAAACTGTCCACCAGCTCAATGATCTTTAGTGGGCGCTGGCGGCGATCGCGGATCGACTCCGTCGCTAATCTCAGCTCGGCAAGTGTATGTTCACAGCGACCTAACGCAGTTTCCATCTCGACAATCGTTATCGAGTTATCGCTCATGTCTTCTTTTACTTCATCGAGTAATAACCTCAGACTCGAGAGCGGCGTGGCCAGTTGATGTGCCATCTGCGCCGATACTGTACCTAGGGCTAAGAGTTGCTCCTGACGCAATTGCCCTTCGCGCATATAAGCTAACTGCGCATCTTGGCGGCGCATACGCTTAGTGATTAACGCTACGCTGGTTGTCATCACCAAAGCTGAAATCACAAAGTTGAACCACATGCCTAAATAGTGGGAACTCATGTCCATACCGTGGTGCTGCATGGGGGATTCGGGCACAGTAAAGATCATCAGGCTGTAGGCAAAGGTTGAAATAGCCGTCAGTGCCCAAGGCGCCCAGATTGGCAAAGTCACAGCCGCAAGTGCAATCGGCAACAGTAATAACGAGATAAACGCATTGGTCGCGCCGCCGGAAAAGTGCAACCAAGATATCCAAAATAATGTGTCTAAGCTGAGCGCAATAAAGAGGCCGCGCTCCTTAGCAAATAAGGGTTTACGTAGCGCCAATGTGAGCGAAAGGTATAATACCTCTAGCACTAACACATGCACTAACGGCTCCATTTGCAGGCTAAGACCAAAAGTATCGGCGGCAAACGTGGTTAAGCCTATTTGCAGCAGCAAACCTAAGGTTCGCAGTAATGCGACTTGGTCGGCAGCCTGTAGACTGGTCCCTAAGATCTTAGCCATGGCGATTCCTACAGAGTGAATCCGAGCGTAGCAAGTGCACCACTCGATTGTGTTAATGCTTGGCGCACGCCAGTGGCAAAATTGATTTCAGAACTAATCCCCAGCGCAGCTAAACGTGCACAACTTAAGGTGCAGTCCCTTGGCCGCTTGGCGTTATCTGTCGGCGTAGACTCAGGCGTTAAGTGCGCTGTACTGAGTTGTAAAATCTCTCCTAAGGTCAACAACATCTGATACTTAGTCATAGTCTCTGCGGCGCTAAAATGATAAATCCCCTGCACTATTAGCGCTACAATATGCTGTGCAATCATCTTGTCTATGGCTTGGGCAATATCGGCGGTCGAGGTTGGATTGCGTATCGCCCAATGATCAACACCCTGAGCGCGACGCTCAATCAATTGGTTAACCAGCACTAGCACAGCAGATTCACTCAGCTTTTCTACTTGGCCGTAAAGGATTGGCAAGCGTAGCACAGCAAAATCAGCGCTAGTGTCTAGCACGATTTCTTCGCCCTTTAGCTTAGATTCACCATAAAAATTAACCGGATGAGTGGCTGCATCTTCAGCGTACTTAGGTTGAGTGCCATCGAACACATAGTCAGTGGAAATATAGATAAGCCAAGCATTATTGGCCTTAGCTGCCATAGCTAAGGCTTGGCTGGCGGTTAAGTTAAGTGCCAATGCTGCCTGCGGATTTTGCTCGGAAACATCGGGGCGACGCTCGGCGGCGCAGTGCACTATCACTTGCGGTTGCTCGCGGGCGATAAATGCCTCGACATCCAAAGGGGCGGTAAGATCAAGTTTATGCACTCGTTCACTTGCGCGGCTAAAACCCGTGGCGATAACCTCATGTCCTGTTAATTCAAGCTGTTTTACGACAGCTCTGCCGAGTAGCCCAGTCGCCCCCGTGACCATAATCTTAGCCATACCGCCCCATTCAGTTTCAACGCATATTTATGGCTAACAATTCTAAAAGCTTTTCATATTCAACGCACTTGTTTACTCTTCTAAACCAAACTTACTTAGGGTTAACTCATGCAAGATTAACCCAAATACCCATAGGCAGAATTTGAGTACGACACTTCCTCTGATATTAGCTGGCCCCATGCTGCGCCACTGCGATGCCTCACACTTTACCCTGTGGTTTGTAAGTCGTGAGCCATTAACTGAACTTAAGCTGCGTCTTGGTGAGCAAGAGTACCTGTTGCAGGATGCAGATTTACACTATGTGCCACTTGGGCAACATGCCCATCAATATCTAATAATACTGTCGCGCCCAGAGTTGCTCGCGCCCAATATCGTCACACCTTACCAAGTGTCTGCCGCTCAGCATGGTGATATTTTTGCCATGATAAGCCAGCTAAACTACGGCGATGCGTCGACGCCAAGTGTACGTTTTACCCCTGAATTAACCCAAGTATTCCACGGTTCCTGCCGCAATCCGCATCACCACAGTGACGATGCACTGGTCGCCGCCGATACCCATTTAGCCAAGATAATCAACAGGGGTGCGGAGGATGATCGCCCTGCACTTATCATAATGAGTGGCGATCAGGTCTACATTGATGATGTTGCGGGACCTATGTTAAGCGCCATAGGGCAAGTCATCGATTTGCTTGGTCTTAAACATGAGCAATTTGAAGGCGCGAGCATCACCACTAGTGAAGACATTCATTATCAGCCCGCATATTTGTATCAACGGCATAAAAACCTGTTGCCTCATACCCAATATCCGGCCAAAACCGCGCTTTGGCGTTGGTATCGCAATCACCCCATTTTTACCTCCTCCATCGCCGTAAATCATTTGGTCAGCCTAAATGAAATCATCGCCCTGTATTTACTCACTTGGTCACCTGAACTGTGGGAATTAGTGAACATCTCAAAGGATGTCGATGGCTTATCACCCGCCAATACCGCCCGCTGGCAAAATGAGTGGCAACACTTGCTTGGCTTTAAAGCTGGGCTGGGGCAAGTCAGGCGCTTTATGGCGCACATTCCCGTTTATATGATGTTTGATGACCACGACGTCACCGATGATTGGAATCTGACGGCTAAATGGGAACAAGCGGCCTACGAACACGCATTTTCGAAACGCATTATTGGCAATGCCTTAATCGGCTACACCTTATTCCAAGGACTTGGCAACGCGCCTGATAAATTTGCCGCCGATATCCGCCCGCTGCTCGATGCGTTTTTTGCGCGACAAGAAAGCGAAAGTCAGGATCTGCTCATCGACGAATTACTTAAATTTGAGCAGTGGCATTACACCTTAGAGTCCTCGCCCAAACTGGTCGTGCTCGACACGCGTACCCGCCGCTGGCGCAGTGAATCTAATCTTGCAAAACCTTCCGGCTTGATGGATTGGGAGGCGTTAATGGATTTGCAGCAAGAGCTACTCGGCCAGTCGAAGGTCATTATCGTCTCACCTGCGCCCATGTTTGGGGTCAAGTTGATTGAAGCAGTGCAGCGCACAGCCACTCTGATCGGCGGTTCCCTGTTAGTAGACGCCGAAAACTGGATGGCCCACCCGGGCGCCGCCAATGCACTGCTGAGTATTTTTATGCACCGTAAAACCCCAGAGGAGTTTGTGATCCTCTCCGGCGATGTGCATTACTCCTTTAGTTACGACATCAGTATTCGTTTTAGACGCAGTAGCCCTAACATCTACCAAATCACCTGCAGCGGTATAAAAAATCACTTCCCCGAGAAGCTGTTACCGATTTTCGATAAACTCAATGGCTGGTTTTATGGCCACTTTTCACCACTTAACTTGCTGACAAAACGTAAACGTATGTTGCTGCGCGGCAGGCGACCAAATGGTGAGCCGAGTAAACGTCTAGTGAATAAAAGCGGAATAGGTATGTTGGAATTAGCTGATGATGGTGCACCAACAAAAATTGCGGTTTTACATGGCGATATGAGCGAAACCCTGTTCGAACCACCCAAACAGGAATAACAGATTAAACGGGTTTATTATGTTTAACCGTTTCAGGCTGAGTGGCACCAGAGCCAGAATCCATCAAAGGCGTATTTTTGGATAACGCCTCATCGGTTTTGGCAGGTTTTGGCTGAGCCTGATTGAAAATCAGTGCTTCTGGCTGCGACTTATTCGACGGTTTTTCATGCGCCATTTGATCCCAAATGATCTTAGGGCTTTGATCCCGCTCGGCATCGGCTTCTGCTGTCGATGTGCCAGACGAACTCGGTTTCTTCGGTTCAATCACCGCACTCGCCTTACGGATTTCGGCGGCAATGTCATTCAGATAAGGCTGCTTAGTCCAGTCACCAAAATACATGGCCCCCACTAATACTGCAGCGCAAAGCAAGATAGAGAAGATCGCAGATTTGGTCATAATGGACTTCCTTTAAACAATCGTAATATGGCTCCCTATGGCAGAGACTCAGATACTGCAGATTGTATTCATACCATCACAGGGCCAAGCACACAATTGCACCCGATTATTTCCTTTAAACAGACTGGAAATAATGCTTTCCGCTGACTAAAACTCAAAACCTTGACATTGCACGTCGTGATGGATCCCGCTCACTGGGTCAATAAAACGTAACCGCTGCGCCATCAACTTAAGAGGCGTCGCAAAGTTATCCGGCCCTTTGGGTAATAAGCTTGGATAAAATCTGTCGTTTAACAATGGCATACCTAAGCTTTGCATATGCACACGAAGTTGGTGGGTTTTACCGGTAATCGGGCTCAGGTGGAACAAACCAAGATCGCCTTTTACCGCCACTAAACTGATTTCGGAATGGGTATTTGCCTCGCCTTCAACGATTTTCATGGTAAAGCTCGGGTCGCTCGGCTGCATGCGGTTTGTAACAGTCCTGTGCAATGGCAAAGTTAAGCAGCCCTGTTGATATTGTTCAATAATCTCAGGAGTCAACTTGGCAATCGCTTGATAGTCTTTACGAATCGCATCGTCGATAAAGAGTTGATGATAGAGCGCGCGGGTTTCAGGCGCGACAGTCATCAGGATCACTCCAGCAGTTTCACGATCAAGCCTATGAGCGGGCGCGATAGTATCAATGCCAGTACGCAATCTTAGTCTATGCACCAGACATTCGTTCACATAGTTGCCGCTTGGCGTCACAGGCAAAAAGTGCGGCTTGTAGGCCAAAATGACATTGTCATCTTGGAATAGGATCTGTTCTTCGAAGGGGATTTTCGCTTCCACCGGCACTTCACGGTAGTAATACACCCGCGCCGCTGGACGATATTCAGTGTCCAAGGCGATCAAACTGCCATCCCGCCAATGCACTTTTCCGTCGAGGATCCGCTGACACCATACATCTTCACCTATACGGGCAAAATGTTGTACGAGAAAGGCAAACACTGTGGGTTTATCTGTGACATTCACAGGAAGCACTATGTAAGAAGGTTGGGCGGCGCGGGCAGATGCAGTCATATCACAAAAAAAGCGGCTATAGAAAGCCGCTATTCTAGCCTTTTTGTGGTTTTTCAGTCCACATGGGACTTGATGAGTTGCAGCACGAAGTCCAAGGTTTTGTGGCAATCTGGCTGATTCACTAATACTAATTTATCTTTGTTATACATAGGCAAAACCTCTAGCCAGCGTTGGCTCACCCAAGCGGCGTCTTCCAAATGCACTTGAGAATAGAGCTCAAACAGATCGGGATTCACTTCATAAAATTGCTCTAATGCGGCGCTTATCAACTCAAATTCACCTTTAATCGGCTCTTCTTGCCAGTTACGGCAAGGTAAAGTACGCGCCATCCACAGCTTATCTTTGGCCTGCGCCGCTGAGAGGATGCTGACGCGTTGACGCCCTTCGAGCACTATGCTGAGTGAATCATCTTCTAGCTGATTAAAATCGATAATGTCACATTGGGTGGCAGTGGGATAACAGGGCGGACTACCACTGGGTCTAATGGTGGCAAAGGCGAGCACATACTTTCCCTTGAATACATCGGCCACCATGCGCAGATGACCGGGGTCAACCACGCGAACCTCCACCCGTCCCTGTGGCAGTAACAAGGCATCGCGCATGAGTAACGCCATTTCTCGTGTTTGCATAGCAACCTCCTGCCCCAAATAGAAGGAAACGAACTCAATGCATTCGTATTTCCTATTATTGTAAAGTGTAGCAGGTGAAAGAATTTCCTTCCTGAAGCCGCTGAGCGCACAAAGAAATTTGCGACCCCGCTATTTTGAATCAGGGCATTTCAACCACGTCATGTCAAACCCCGTTTTCTAAGCACAATTACAGCGAACTAAAAACGCTCCAGTCGCTCTAGCACATTTCCCCTTACGACAACCTCAGCAAACTCCTCTGCAAGACGTTCACTCAAAGCCACAGACGTACGCCAATATTGCATCCGCTGCGCCGTGTCCAGTTGCTTAAAATCTTCACGGTCGGGGATTTTGCCAAAGGGCAATGAAGCGACAAATTCGGCCGATGGCGCCAACACTAGCGCATTGTGATAATTAGCGCGACCTTGGCGCCACTTCAAGGATTTATCGAACCATCCTGGGCTGATGGTCGGATAAAAATGCGGATACAGCGTCAGTCCCTTAGCACGGGATAAAGGCAAATCAAAGTGATAGTCGGTAATGCCGCCATCGTAATACTGCCCATCGGCAACGCCTTCAATTTGGGACACAGGGGCCAGCAATAAAGGAATCGACCCCGTTGCTAACATCACAGCATCGACATTAGCCTCAGTTAATTCAACCTGCTGACTGGGTAAATCGTTGAGTTGCAAAAAGGGAGATGCTGCAGCTTGTTGGCTAAAGACCACACGCTCAAAATGCCAACCTAAACTCCGACGGCTCACTAAGTTGGTCGCCGCCGCCATCGCCAGCCCCGCCGCAAGCGGAAGCTTTGCCGTTAAACGATTTAAATGTTTAGCACGGCACACGACGAAATGACTGTGAATATGAGTGTTATTAACGATTTCCCTGCCACCATTTCCCCCTAAAATGCCCTGCACTACGCCTTTAACTTGCGCACTGACTTCCTGCGGTGTTGGCATGCTGTCGTAACGCTGACCAATATAAAAATCCTCTAAGCGGCCATAGGCTGCGAGGGGATCTTGCTGCGCCAAACACGCTAAACGCCACGCCCCTGAAGAAGCGCCGAGTGTATAAAGCGGTGTTTGTCTGTCTTTGAAAAACTCAGAAAACAGATACTTATCTAACCCAGCGATACCAAGCCATTTAGGTCCACCAGAGGCGGCAAGTAGCTGGGTAAAATGCTCAGATTTAAGACCTTGTTCTGCCAAGGTGTTAAATGCTGTTGGTCCTGCGAGAAATCGTAACGCTGACAATTCTATGTACCTTAAAACCAATGCCATTAGAGCAAAATAAAATAGTAAACCACGAAGGTATACGTCAATAAACAATTCATATCATCAACTTAACTCAGTCGCAATGTGCATGCGACAACGTGTATTGTGCCGTACGATGCCTCAAAAGCACGCAGATCGATAGGGAGGTTTTCATCAATATATTCAACTGCATTTTGAATATTATTTAGAACACTAGGCTCTGAGTTAGCACATTTACGTCTAAATGTAACAATTGTTACAATGATAACCTTCTCGGCATCAGATTGTTATTTTATCTGCACACCTAAGTTCGAGTATTGGGTTACAAACATCATTGAGAGGTTTTTATGCGTCTAGCCGTTATCGCATTGGCAGTGTCATCCACACTGGTTATTCCAGCAGTCCAAGCCGAAGAGCAACAAACCGGCTTCGAAAAAATCGAGATCATAGGCTCACGCATAGCACTACGCACGGCAACTGACAGTGTTGCGCCGGTCGATATCATTACTGCCGAACAACTCGAATCAACAGGTATGACGGAAACCGCTAAAGCGCTGCAATTTGCTGCGCCAAGCTATAGCTTCCCATTCTCCTCGGTGACTGACGGTTCAGATGCGGTGCGCCCCGCGAGCTTACGCGGCCTGTCGCCAGACCACACCTTAGTACTCGTAAATGGCAAGCGTCGCCATGGTTCTGCTCTAGTACATTTAAGCGGTACCATGGGAAAAGGCTCCTCTAACGTCGATTTAAATGCTATTCCAATGACAGCGATAAAACGCATTGAAATTCTCCGAGATGGAGCCTCGGCACAATACGGTTCAGATGCGATTGCTGGCGTGATTAACGTGGTACTCAAGGACAGCGATCAAGGCGGTAGCGTCTCGGCGCAAGCCGGACAAACCTACCAAGGTGACGGTGAGCAATGGCGCATAGGCGTTAACCATGGGATCAGTTTAAACCATGATGGCTTTGTGAATGTCGCCCTCGAAGCGCATCACAAAGACAGCACAAACCGCGCAGGGTTAGATCCACGGCAGCAATACCCTAAGTTAGCTGATGGCTCAGCAGATCCGCGCGAAGCGACATTTAACCGTAAGAGCCACCACGTTGGTGATGCCGAATATGATAATGTCGGTTTGTTTATCAATGCGGCTCAGCCTATATCTACCGACGGAAAACTGTATGCCTTTGGTGGTATTAGCCAACGTGAAACTAAATCGGGTGCTTTTTACCGTTTAGCTCTCGATGCCCGTAACTTACCCGAAGTGTATCCCGACGGTTTTTTACCACAAATTAACCCCAAAATTATCGATTCGTCTCTTACCCTAGGCTATGAATTCAACTTGAGTGACTGGGATATTGATGCCTCAGTGGGATATGGCAAGAATTCATTTAACTATAATATCGTCAATACCTTAAATGCTTCCTTAGGCCCTGAAACTCCTACCGAGTTCGACGCAGGAACGTTATCGACCCGTGAAGCCAATATCAATTTGGATATTTCCCGTTATTTTGCCTTTATAAACGATTCTGAAATTCTGTTTGCGACCGGTGTTTCATGGCGCCAAAACGGCTATGAAATTGAAGCCGGAGAAGAAGATTCGTATATCAATGGTGGCTATAATGGCAAAGCGGCGGGTAGCCAAGGCTTCACCGGTTTTACCCCTGAGTCTGAGGTTGATGAAACGCGCGATAACACAGGCATTTATGCCGAACTTGAAAACCAATTAACCAACGAGTTTTACTGGGCGGCAGCGCTACGCTACGAAAACTACTCTGACTTTGGCGGCAACACGAGCTGGAAACTCGCGGGTCGTTACGATTTTACCGACAACTTAGCCCTGCGTGGCACTATCAATACAGGCTTTAGAGCGCCGAGCGTACAACAACTGTACTTCAGCAATATCTCGACGTTGTTTAATCCCGATCCAGTGACGGGGCAACTGGTTCCTATTGAATCAGGCACCTTCAACACCTTATCACCAGTGACAAAGGCGCTTGGAATTAACGAACTAGAACCTGAAATATCGCAATCATTTAGTCTCGGTCTTGTTTATACCAATGATACTGGCCTCGCGGTAACACTCGACACTTACCAAATAGAGATTGATGATCGCATCATCTTATCTGGCTCCCTAAGAGCGACTGATAGCCCCGCGGTTACGACCGCACTAGCAGGAACCAATGCTGATTCAGCACGCTTCTTCGTCAATGCCGTCGATAGCCGAACTCGCGGGGTCGATCTTGTTGTTAGCCAAGACTTTGATATTGGCACTTGGGGCGATTTACGGGCGAACTTAGCCTATGCCTATAATAAAACAGAGATCCAAGACATCAATCTACCCTCTATTTTAGGCGGATTAGACAAGAAACTCTTTGATAGTATAGAAAGAACCCGCATGACGTCTGCCACACCGCATAACACGGGCAGTATTGGGCTGACCCATGAACTCGGGGATTTTAAAACCAATATCCGCTTAAACTACTTTGGTGACTACAGTGAAGGTTATTCAACGGGTGATGTGAACTATAGCGATCAGTGGGTGATGGATCTGTCGGTAAGATACGCCGCCACCAATGCGCTAAGCTTTACAGCTGGGGTGCAAAATTTGTTTGATGTGTATCCAGAAAAACGACCTGATAACAATAACTTCAATGGTATCTTTGTATACCCATTAACCAATACCCCCTTTGGCTTTAATGGTGGTTACTACTTTTTAGAAGCCAAATACACTTACTAAACCCGTTTTAGCTAAGTTTAATAATACTTGATGTAGAAACAGGTCATTCAATGGCCTGTTTTTTTATGCCGAAATGTTTAGACCTGCTTCCAATCGACAAAGCTTATGTCCTAACTGTGGTGATCGGATTATAATCTTTACCATTCGCTCATTTCACTTCCACCATGTCGAGTAGCCGATGATCGTCGATACCTTAAAAAACCGCCATATTTATCAATCCTTAAGCCCTCGGCTTGCGACTGCATTAGAACATCTAGCGACGACCGACTTTAGTCAGCTACCCGTAGGCAATTATCCCCTCGATGGCGACAATATTTTTGTGATAGTGAATGACTATCAAACCAAGCATAAGTCGACAGAACCCTTTGAAGTTCATCAAAAATATATCGATGTGCAATATGTTTTCAGCGGTGAAGAAGAGTTTGGTTACTTGCCACTAGCGGAGCAAACACCCTCGAAACCCTATTTTGAAAAACACGATTACGCCGAGTTTGATTACGAGGCAAACCAAGCCAATGCCTCTTATATCAAACTCAAAGCAGGCATGTTTGCATTATTTTTCCCCGGTGACATGCATATGCCCGGCACAGGCGATATCGCCACGGCGGTGCGTAAAGTCGTGATAAAAGTGAAGATCTAAACCTTAAGCCATCTTTGCCGAACCTGAGCGTTCGATTTTTAGAGAAATAGCAACTGAAGAGCGCAGTGATATGCGCTTTGGCTATTTCCGATTAAAGCCAAATATTGCTAAAATTGTCACAAATTTAAAGGAGAGTCCCTGAAATGCCCATTTACGTTGTCGGTCACAAGATCCCCGATTCAGATTCAATCTGCGGTGCTATCGCGTTAGCCTATTTAAAAAACCAAATCGGTGAAGAAGCCATTGCCGCACGTTTAGGTGAATTGTCACCCGAAACCGCTTTTATTCTGAAACGTTTCGGCTTCGAAGCACCGGAATACAAAACCAGCTATGCTGGCGAGCAAGTGTATATCGTTGACCATTCAGAACTAACTCAAGCACCGGATGATATCGCCCAAGCGACCATCGTCGGGATTGTCGATCACCACAAGTTAGGCGATCTCACCACAGATACCCCGTTAGAATGCTGGATCCGCCCAGTGGGTTGCAGCAACACAGTGATCAAGATGATGTTCGACTTTTACCAAGTCGCTATCCCTAAAAATATCGCTGGCATCATGATGTGCGCCATTTTGAGCGATACCGTGATTTTCAAATCACCGACGTGTACCACTGCAGACATTCGCTGCGTTGAAGCGTTAGCTGAGATCGCCGGCGTTGAAGATTTCAAAGAACTGGGCATGGAAATGTTCAAAGTGAAATCCGCCGTCCAAGGCACGCCAGCACGTGACCTCGTTATGCGCGACTTTAAAGACTTCAACATGAACGGTAACTTGGTCGGTATCGGCCAGTTAGAAGTGATCGACCTGTCAGTATTTGACGATATCAAGGCCGAGCTAGAAGCCGATATCAAAGCGCTCAAAGTGGAAGGTAACCGCCACAGCGTTTTATTGCTGCTGACTGACATCATGAAAGAAGGTTCAGAGTTGTTGATTGTGTCTGACGATGCGGAGCTGACCCAACGTGCCTACGGTAAAGATACCGTCGATGGCAAAGTGTGGTTAGACGGCGTATTAAGCCGTAAGAAACAAGTAGTACCACAGCTACAAGCAGCATTCGCCTAGTCGCTTTATCGTCACTACTGTAGTACAGGTATTAAGGCCGAACTGAGTTCGGCCTTTTTTATATTTCAGGTAAAAACTGCCCCCCTGCGTTACGCCTATTCACCGCCACTAACTAAAACGGGCATGAAACTTTGCTCATAAATCTATCCAACCAGAGAAATTGGCGAGTATGATGGCCCAATCGTCCCATTGATTTAAGCACTTTCATCTATGCCAGAAACGCTACAACATATCATCACAGAACTCACGCCTTGGCTGCAGCAATATGGTTATGTTCTGCTATTTGTCGCGATTGCTGTCGAGGGTTTTGGCATTCCGGCGCCAGGACAATCCTTATTAATTGTCGCCAGTTTATTAGCCGCTACAGGGCAAATGTCACTGCCATTGGTATTAATCGTTGCAGCTTGCGCTGCACTCTGCGGTAACAGTTTGGGATATTTCATCGGCTGGCGCTTTGGTGATGTGTTGCTTAAGAAGGGCTGGATAAAACCGCAATTGGAAGACAAAATCCATGGCGTTATTGGTCAATATGGCATCGCCGCTTTAGTGTTGAGTCGTTTTGTTGAGGGATTAAAACAGTTTATGTTTATCGGCTGCGGTCTCGCTAAAATGCCATTAAAACAATTTGTGATTGGTAATGCTCTCGCCACCAGCATTTGGGTGGCACTCTTTGGATTAGGCCCAGTGTTAATCCGCGATGAAATCGCTCCCATGCTGGCGTTTTACCACCAGCATAAATACCCCACATGGGCTATGGTCAGCCTAATACTCGCTGCGCTAATCACTTTTACTTGGCGCAGGTGGCAAACCAAAAATCCGCAGTAAGCGATTTAGGATCTATTCTTCCGATTCCTTTTGGATTATCTCTATCACCTTATGAGCCTTAACAAAATGGTCTAAGCGATGAGTTTGAATCCACCAAGTCGCCGCTTCCATAAGCAACTCTGGATCATCATTTTTGTTCGCAAAGAAAGCGTAAAATGAGAGGCCGACATTATCACCTTGAGTCTCAATTTTTTTATGACAAACAGTGATGATTTTTGCTCTTAACTCAGCTCTCATATTGACTCATAAAGTTTATTCACCAGCTTATTATCTATTTTCAATGAGATACAACACTAGATGTATCGCCTATCACTTACTCCGTACAGCTACAGATCACTTTATGCCTTCAGTTTCAACCTTAGGTTGAGGTTCTGCACCGTCATTTGGCTTAGCCTCAGGCTTTGATTCCGGCGCTTTAATTGGCGCGGGTGGCGCCTCAGTCGCAGCAGGCTTATCTTGTTCCTGTGATACGTTTGGCTCCTGCAATGGTGCATTAACCTTAGGTGTCGATGAGCTTTGCTCTTCAGGTAAAGGCTCGACAATAATCACTGGCTCTTGTGGCACAGGCGTTTCACCTTCGGTAGATGTTGCCGCTTCTGACTCTGGCGCTAAGGTGCCGAGATCTTGGTTCGCAGGGCTTTCCACCGCATGTTTAGGTAATTGATTTCGATATAAATCAATCATACGCATCACCTCAGACAAGGCTTTACCATGCTCTGGAGTGAGAATGCCATTGTGCCCAGAGACGATTTCGTCCGACACGGCCAGTACCCATACGGCTTGCATATTGGCATCGGGGCAGGTTTGCACGGTACGACGAGCCTGCAGGCGAGCACGAATTTTCCAGCCTGATTGAGGCAGCGTCATCATACAGCCAGGGATTTGATCGTGCGCCATCAAGGCCGAGGGCATCTTCATTGGCGTGGTGCAATTGCCACCAGAGCATTTGTCAATATCGTGGGTAATCGCCCAAGAGTTCCCGACAGCGCGCTCGCCGTCCTTGATGTAATTGAAGGCTTCTTTCACTGCAAAATCCCCCTTCGACTGCAACACCACCATACTCGGTTTTTGTCTATCTAAGCTCACCAACGTATCTAATGGCTGATACTCTTTAGCAGGCACGGCGGGATTTAACAGTAAGAATAAATTAGGATTATCCTGCTGATTATCAATGGCGGCTTTGATGCGATCTTTACTCGCATGCAAAACAACAGCACCGCCAAGACTATGGCCAATCACAGTGTAACGCAGCAGTTTATGCTGTGTTACTAAGCTATCAAGCTTATCCAGCAGTTGTGATAGACCTAACTGCCCGATACGTTTAGCAACCCGTTTACGCTGTAAAATAGTGGGAAAATCTAAGGGTTCAATCCAACTTTTTGCATCATCTGAGCCATCGATCCAAAAAGGATCATATTTATCGCCCCGCCAGCCAATATACAAACCCAACAAGTTACGCTGGGTATCGGACGCGGCCATTTGCTGATAAAACTGCTCAAAGGCAATAAAGTTTTCATCCTTAGGCTCAGCGCTATG
The DNA here is from genome assembly GCF_025653725.1 of Shewanella sp. SM74. Lineage (NCBI taxonomy): Bacteria > Pseudomonadati > Pseudomonadota > Gammaproteobacteria > Alteromonadales > Shewanellaceae > Shewanella > Shewanella sp. SM74. The sequence continues at coordinate 30,586 of NZ_JAKKRZ010000032.1, forward strand.
ATGCCAGCCATGGACAAAAATCAATAATTCAGGGATCTGTGCAGGCTCTGGGTGTAAAATTCGCGTCTCTAAACCTTGCCATTGCCTTTCGTCGTGGGGCTGACCTTTATCATTAAACTCAATCACATGAAAATTTTGCTTAGCGATATCAAGGCCGGGTATGTGGTAAGCCTGATCTGGAATAAAAGGAAGTAAGACACAAAGTAATAACAACATTAAAAACAGTAACTTGTACTGAGTAAACTTTTTCAGGCTCATTTATAACAACATAATTAACGGCCAGGCTAGGCCAAAATAGACGTGCTGAAAGGGACTAACAGCAAAATTGACGAAATTATACGCTAACGCCATTAACCCAGCTAGTGCCTAAGTTGCTTTTCATCTGAACAGCAATGCTGTTTAACGCCAAGTATCGGGAAGCGTGACTTGGCTCCATAACTCTTGGCACAGCGGCTGACTATTGTGCCAGTCGCCGCCGTTAATCCATTTAACCAGCGTATCCCCCACCTTTGGATATGCAATTGGATTAGGTGATGCCGTTTTAAGCCAGCGCTTAACTATGTTCACATCGAGACTCATCATGCTATCTGCAGCCGCTAAAAGTTGTAACGCCGCCACATTCGATAACTGCTCAAACTGGCCAATCAGTGGTTTGACTAAGAGTTTTTTACCTAAGGTTAATGCTTCGCTGGCAAGCTCAAAACCCGCATTGCCTATCACACCGCCGCAGCTGGCAAGATGTTGCTTAAACCCCTCACGATTAAAACCATGCCATTTAATGTGCTCAGCAACTTGGCCTTTAGGTTGTTGGCTGTGATATACCAAAAACTGATAATCACTAAAATGAGACAGAAAATGAGCAATCATATCCGCATCTTCAAAAGGCAAATAAACTAAAATCTGATGCGTGTGTTCGAATGGGCTGGCATCCACTTCGACAAAAGGCGGCAAAATAGGGAAGCCAAAATGATGCCAATGACACCCCAGCGCCACATCCACTGGTGCAAAATAATTGAGCAGCATCTCATTAAACCAAGTGCTACCGAGTTTTGGCACCGGATGAGTTAACGCCGCCTGATGGCTAATACCAATGGATGGCACGCCTTGGCGCCGCGCAGCCCAAGCCGACACAGGTTCAAAGTCGTTGAGCACTAAATCGTAACAACTAAGATCTAATGCTTTAATATCTTTAAATAACGACAAGGACAAATTTTGCCGGACAGTTTGTGGCACATTCACGCGCCCGGAGTGCGTCGCAAACGTCATTCCCGCTTGAACGCGATAATCGCCAAAGCACTCCATATCGAAAAACTGATCAGGCTTACGCCCCGAAAATAGAAAGTCCACTTCAATATCTTGTTTCATCAATGCTTTAGCCATGACGCGTGCACGACTTAAGTGGCCATTCCCTGTGCCTTGAACTCCGTAGAGTATTCGCATTACGTATCCTTAAACTGATGAGTGAAGGAGAATTCCCACTAATGAAATGATTAACAGGCGCATATTTGAATTAAATCACTGGAGGAACCAGCAATACCGACCCAATTCCCAATGAGGCTCCCGCCAGAATATCTAAGGGATAATGCACGCCAAGTGCAATACGTGAGCCCCCTATGCTAAAAGCCCATAAATACGCCACAGGAGCCGCCGCAGGATAAATTTGTGCCACGCTCGTTGCCATCACAAAGGCCGCAGCTGTATGACCAGACGGTAAGCTGAAACGATCCGATGGTTCAAAACCACTCTCAAATCCCACTAATGCATGGCATGGCCGTGTCCGACGAATACTATTTTTCAATAGTAAATACAGAGGTAACTCAACCAAAAAACTCGCTAACATCAAATTAAATAGAGCCTGTCCTTGAGCGTGCGTTAGCATCAAACCCACGGACAAATATAAATACACATGCCCATCGCCACTCGCTGACACCCGCTTTGCATGGGCATATAAACCATGGTGCTGGGTGAAGCTCACGATATGGCAAAACATTCGCTTATCTAAGTCTGCAACGTAACTCAACATAAAACAGGCTCCTTGCTGGCATACCAGCGAGTTTTACTGTGATGTTAATCTGTGCATTCTCTCGACGACGCTTAGAGTGCTTAGTCTGAAACCAACCGACTCACCAAGGCTCTATTCACGATTGAATTCGTTATTGACTGCTCACGGCTAATTTACTGTTTGCTAATAGTTAAACCTAAATCACATTAGCTAAAGCACTATTAGATAGCTTGAGACTAAGAAAGACCTGTGACGGCTAAGTGACATCTGCTCGAAGGTTTTATGACAAGAAGCATGGCTGAGGTTTTGATCTAGAAGGATTCTAGAGACGTTATGCTGGGGCTAAGGGATTTATTTAGAAATAGCGATAGGACTGAGACAGGATATTGTGTTGCTCTAAACGTTAATCTCAAGAGCAACACAATCCAATAAAACTTAGGCTGCGGCGGGAGTATTTGCCTTAGCACGGTAAATTTTTGTCAAATGGTAAATATTAATACAAGCAACAAACGCATTCATGCCGGCCACAGGCCAAGCAGAAATAAACACCCCATAAACCACAAACAGAGTGCATCCTACAAAATTCAACCATCGCAACCAAATGATATTCTTCATCATTAGAGAGATCGCCACCATTATAGAGGCAAAATAACCAATAATTTCAATCGTATTTACAGCTTCCATAGGCACCTCTCGAAGGCCCTCTACCGTCCATAAGCGTAACGGGGGGTCCATGCCCCTAAAGCAAATTAAGTTAAGTAAGTTAATTTAAACTTGGGATATAATACCAAAACGCGCAACAGAGTTGTAATAAAAAACCGTTATTTAATGACCAATATCAAGTTTTACCGAATAAATTCTATAGTGTGACGAAAATTTACTACAGATGTGTTAACAGCCAAGTGGCAACAATACCGTGATTGATAACACTTTTCTTTTCAATAATCCCTTTTATACTGGCGTAAACTCGCTAAACTGTACGCAACGCGGATCAATAGGAGTGTAAATATGGAATACAACACCTCAGAACTATGTGACATGTACTTAGATGTCGTAGATGTAGTCGAGCCCATGTTCAGTAACTACGGTGGTTGTAGCTCTTTTGGCGGTTCTATTAGCACCATCAAGTGCTTTGAAGACAACGGCCTAATTACCGAAGTCCTACAAGAGGATGGCCAAGGTAAAGTCTTACTCATTGATGGCGGTGGCTCATTACGCCGTGCGCTGATCGATGGTGCTATCGCTGAACTTGCGGTTAGCAACAACTGGGAAGGCATTATCGTTTACGGTTCTGTGCGCGATGTGGATGCATTGGAAGAGTTAGACATTGGTATTCAAGCCCTTGCCTCAATTCCAGTGGGTGCTGATGGCAATTCAGTGGGCGAAGTGGAAATTCCAGTCAATTTTGGCGGTGTGACTTTCTTACCCGGCGATCACATTTATGCTGATAACACAGGCGTAATTTTATCACCTGAACCACTCGACATTGAGTAATCTCACTGTTCAGTCAAGAAAGCCAGCTAAGCTGGCTTTTTTATTCACTATTTTCAGCGTTTCCCCATTGAATCCTCGCCCTACTCTGGCCACAATAGCTCGACTCTGGCCGAATAAGAATATCAATCTATGCCTGAATTTATTCCTTTTACCCATACCGATATCGCCTCACTCGTCAGCACAAGAACGGGCGAAACTAAGCTAGGCCAATGCGTCCATCTGGCCAATCACGAACACACGTTAGAGACCATACTCGCCACTGCAAAAGCCCACGGTGCAAGCTTTGCCATTATCGGCGTTGGGGAAGATATAGGCCCACGTGCCAATTTAGGCCGCGGCGGTGCAACCGATGCGTTCACAACCAGTATGCGCCAATGGCTCAATTTACAATCGAATCATTTTCTTTCTGGCGCCGAATGCCTAGTGTTAGGCCAAGTGAACACCGCCGATCTGCAGCAACAAACTACGAGCAATACTACAGATAACACTAACGTTACCCTAGATGAATTACGTGATGCGGTGGAGCAACTCGATGAGCGCGTGATCCGCATCGTCAGTGCGATTTTAAAAGCGGGTTTAGAACCCATACTCATCGGCGGCGGCCACAACAATGCCTATGGTTTGTTGATGGCAACCTACGGCCACTACCAACGCCAAGTCGCCGCGGTGAATCTCGATCCTCACTCGGATTTTCGTTTGCTTGAAGGCCGTCACAGCGGCAATGGCTTTAGTTACGCAGCCGATCGCGGCGCCTTAGGTTGCTACCATGTACTGGGTTTACACGAGTTAAAAAACAGCGAAGCAAACCTAAGCCAACTCAGCGAATTTGGGGGAACTTGGCATAGCTTGCAACAAATTTGGGTTCGCCGTGAAATCAGCCTTAGCCAAGCTTTACTTGAAATCGCCGCCAAACTTAATGACACAGGTTTACCCGTAGGATTAGAACTTGACGTCGATGCTATCGCTAAAATGCCCAGTAGCGCTTCAACCGCTGCAGGTGTGCCATTGCTCGATGCGGCGCATTATGTCAGCTATATCGCCCGCCACTGCCCATGCGCATATTTGCATTTAGCCGAGGCTGCACCAAGTTGCCACGAAGCTGGGATTGAAGCCGGATTTAGGGATGTTGGCCAAAGCCTAAGCGAGCTTATCTACGCTTATGTGCAGGCTCGTATGCAATTTTTGGCACAATGAATATCACCAGTTACACCCAACTGGGCGCTAAGCTATTCACCAAATCCTGATATTGTGGTCTAATGCCAGTCCATTTTACGTGGTCGCTAAGCACTTAATCCTACGACTGTTCAGGGGTGCCTCAAGCTAAGGCATTGCAGTTAGTTTACTAGCTCGATCACAGAGTGATAGATCAAAGATTCAGCAAATGCAGGCGATGGCTTACACTCGCAACTAATACATTGCAAAACAATAGGAACACATTGATGTCTGAGGGCGAATCTAAAAGTACCCACTTTGGTTACAAAACCGTAGAGGCCGATAAAAAGGCTGAACTCGTTGCCGGCGTGTTTCATTCTGTTGCCGCTAAGTACGACATAATGAACGATGTGATGTCCTTCGGCATTCACCGTTTTTGGAAACGTTACACCATTGAAGTCTCTGGCGCCCGCCCTGGCATGAAAGTGCTCGATTTGGCCGGCGGCACAGGCGACTTAACTGCAAAATTCTCTCACTTAGTGGGCGATAAAGGTGAAGTGGTTTTAGCTGACATTAACGATTCCATGTTAAAAGTCGGGCGCACTAAGTTGCGCGACAAGGGCATAGTCAACAATGTCAGTTATGTGCAAGCCAACGCCGAAGCACTGCCGTTTCCCGATAACCACTTCGACATCATTACCATCGCCTTTGGTCTGCGTAACGTGACCGATAAAGATGCGGCGCTGCGTTCGATGAACCGCGTGCTTAAGCCCGGTGGCAAGTTATTAGTGCTAGAGTTCTCTAAGCCTCAGCATGAAATCATGCGTAAAGTGTATGATTTATATAGCTTCAAAGTCTTACCTAAGATGGGTGAGCTCATCACTAAAGATGCCGACAGCTACGAGTATCTGGCTGAATCGATCCGCATGCACCCAGATCAAGACACATTAAAACAAATGATGGTTGATGCAGGCTTTGAACAAGTCGACTACACCAACATGACCGACGGCATTGTCGCATTGCACCGTGGTTATAAATTCTAATGATGCCGCAAGAAGTTGTGCTGCTTGCCTGCGCCACAATTGAAACGGGTCTGAAAAAACTTCAGGCCCAAGCGGGCGACGATTATTTACGCCAGCGCCAGTTGCATGGCAAAGTGTTTCGTATCCAATTATCACAGCTCAGCTGGCCATTCTATTTAGTGTTTGCCAAAGAGATCCAAGTACTGAGCCGCTATGAAGGCGATGTTGATGTCAGTCTACATGCCGATGCGACGACGCTTTACCGCGTGTCCGAAGGCGCAAACCTGACTGAACTAATCAAGCAAGATAAACTCAAGCTTGAAGGCGATCTCAATTTATTACAAAGCTTTAGCCAATATCTACGCAGCATCGAGTTTGACTTTGCCGAGCCAATATCCCGTTATTTAGGTGATGGTCCCACTCACAAACTCATCTGTTCTAGCCATCAGGTAAAAGACTTTGCACTCGAAGTATTGCGTAAAACCCGCTCCCACTTAGGACAACTCGCAGTTGAAGAGTATCGCCTCGCACCGCACCCAATTGAGTTAGTGCACTTTCGCGATCAAATGGATGATTTAGTTGCCGACACTCGCGCGATTGAACAACGGATTGCCCAATTAAGAGACCAAATTAAGCCATGACCTTTGCCAGTATCCGCCGCGGTTACCACGTCATCAAGACCTTACTTCAGTACGGGTTAGATGACGTATTGCCGCCAAAGATGACACCTTGGTACTTTAAACTCGCCCGTAACAGCCTATTCTGGATCCGCAATAAGCATAAAAATAAGCCCGGTGGCGAACGCTTAAAATTGGCGATGCAGGAACTCGGCCCCGTTTATATCAAGCTTGGACAAATGCTCTCAACCCGCCGCGATTTACTCAGCGATGAATGGGCCAGTGAATTGGCCATGCTACAGGACAAAGTGCCGCCCTTTGATGGTGCACTTGCCCGCCAAGCGATTGAAGCTGAGCTAAAAGCGCCGATTGAATCCCTATTTGATGACTTTAATGAAATACCACTGGCCTCAGCCTCTATTTCTCAGGTGCATACCGCGACCCTCAAATCTAACGGTAAAGACGTCGTACTTAAGGTGCTGCGCCCTAATGTAGAAGCTAAAATCCAGGCCGATCTGCAGTTGATGTCGCAAACTGCCAAACTGATTGAATACCTCCTCGGTGAAGGTAACCGACTGCGCCCTGCTGAAGTGATCGAAGATTACCGCGTGACCATTTTAGGCGAGTTAAACCTTAAGCTCGAAGCCTTAAACGCAGTCAAACTACGCAACAACTTCCTCAACTCAGATGCGCTCTATGTGCCTTATGTGTATGAAGAGTTTTGCTATCCACGCCTGATGGTGATGGAACGTATTTACGGTATTTCTGTCTCGGATATTGCCGCACTTAAAGCGCAAGGTACCAACTTTAAGTTATTGGCCGAGCGCGGTGTTGAACTATTTTTTACCCAAGTATTCCGCGATAACTTTTTCCATGCCGACATGCATCCGGGCAATATCTTTATTTCCCGCGATCATCCTGAGAACCCATACTACATTGGGCTCGACTGCGGCATCATGGGCACACTCAGCGAAGTCGATAAGCGCTATCTCGCCGAGAATTTCCTCGCCTTCTTTAATCGCGATTATCACAGAATCGCCCAGCTCTATATTGAGTCTGGCTGGGTATCGGAAAAAACCGATCTACAAGCTTTCGAACAGGCCATCAAAGTGGTGTGTGAACCTATGTTCAACAAGCCGCTCGACGAGATCTCCTTTGGTCATGTGTTACTGGAATTATTCCGCACTGCGCGCCACTTCGATATCGTGGTGCAACCGCAATTGGTATTGTTGGAAAAAACCTTACTCTACATCGAAGGCTTAGGCCGTCAGCTGTATCCGCAGTTGGATTTATGGCAAACCGCCAAACCCTTTTTAGAGCAGTGGATGGCCGACCAAGTCGGTCCTAAAGCTATGTTTAAAAAGGTATCCACAAAACTGCCATATTGGGCTGATAAACTACCTGAATTCCCTGAACTAATTTACGATAATCTTAAGTTAGGCAGGAAATTGCTGAGTTCTCAGCAACAAATGCTAGATAAGTATTTGAAATATCAGCAGCAGGCACACAAGAGTAACTACTTGCTTATCACTTCTGCCGTTTTATTGATCTGTGGCACGTTATTGATTAATAGAGACGCTACACTATGGACCCCTTATGTTTGTCTAATTTCAGGCATGATATTGTGGTTTGTAGGATGGCGATCTAGGCCAAAGAATCGCAAATTTTAGCTAGCACTAATTAATCAGAGGTTCATAATAGAACCGATATCAATTAAGAGGATACCTTCATGGGTGGTATTAGTATTTGGCAACTGCTTATCGTTGCGTTAATCGTTGTCTTGTTGTTTGGAACTAAGAAATTACGCTCTTTGGGTGGTGATTTAGGTGGTGCGGTTAAAGGCTTCAAAAACGCCATGTCTTCAGAAGAAGACAAGAAGGCATTAGAAGACACCGAAGCGGCTAAAACAGCGCAAACAACTCAACAGGCGACTGAAAAGAAACCTGAGTCTAACAAAGAACAGGCGTAACTCTTTATGTTTGACGGTATCGGCTTTATGGAGCTGCTGCTGATCGGTGTTTTGGGGCTAGTGGTTCTTGGCCCCGAACGTCTACCGGTTGCGGTGCGTTCGGTAACGAGTTGGATCCGTGCGATGAAACGCATGGCGAACTCGGTAAAAGAAGAACTTGAGCAGGAGCTGAAGATCGAGCAGTTGCATGCCGATCTTAAAAAAGCAGAGAGCAAAGGTTTATCTAACCTCTCACCTGAACTCAAAGAGTCTATTGAGCAACTAAAGCAAGCGGCACAGTCAGTGAACCGCCCTTATCAGGTTCAGGATCCATCAAAAGACACCCCTGCGCCTGAGAATCAAATTCACACACCTGCTCAAGTGAATCCAGTTCAAGCTAGCCAAACTAATCCAACAGCCACTGCAGAGGCGAGTCCAACATCGGCCTCTCCCGCTGCTTCAAGTGAGGCATCTCAGGGCGTGGATACCAGTTCTAACCCGAAAGCCAACGGATAATTCATGTCGCAACAGCAGCCACTTATCAGCCATTTGCTTGAACTTAGGTCCAAGCTGCTAAAATCCATTGCCAGTGTGTTATTAGTGTTCATTTGTAGTGTGTACTGGGCAAATGATATCTACCACTACATGGCAATACCTTTAATGCAGTCTTTACCTCTTGGTGGCAGCATGATTGCGACGGATGTCGCTGCACCATTTTTTGCACCTTTCAAACTAACCCTCGTTTTATCATTTTTTGTGGCAGTGCCCTACGTGTTATTTCAAATTTGGTCCTTCGTGGCACCGGGTTTATATAAACATGAAAAACGCTTAGTGATGCCACTGCTATTCAGCAGTACCTTATTGTTTTATCTCGGCATTGCATTTGCTTATTATCTTGTATTCCCTGTTGTTTTTGGTTTTTTTGCTAACAATGCGCCAGAGGGAGTTCAAGTTGCGACAGATATTACCAGTTACCTTAACTTTATTCTGAAGCTGTTCTTTGCCTTTGGTCTATCCTTTGAAATCCCCATTGCCGTTGTTTTACTCTGCTGGTCAGGTGTCACTACACCTGAAGATCTCAAGCAAAAACGTCCTTATATCATAGTGGGCGCCTTTGTCGTCGGCATGCTATTAACCCCACCAGATGTGATTTCCCAGACTATGCTTGCTGTACCAATGCTGTTATTGTTCGAAGGCGGTTTATTAGCGGCTCGTTTCTACAGCAAACCAGATGACGAGTCAGACGAAGAGACTGAACAAACAAACGACTAACGTCCTCGAAGGCGTTAGGGGAATAATATAATAAGGAACATTCTCATGCGCTTAACCCTTATCACGGCAGCGATCATGCTTGTATCTGTCCAAGCAAATGCCAGCATTGAACAACAGTTAACCCAATGTGCAGCAACCGCCGATAAACTCGACCGCTTGATTTGCTATGACAAGCTAGCAGAAAGCCTAAAAGGCATGACACCTAACACCATTAGCACTCAAGCGATACCGGCTACAGTAGCAACAGTTGCAGTCCCTACGACTGCAGCAGCGATAGTGGCAACCGCCCCCCAAGCACCAGCGGCAAAAATTGCCGATGACTTTGGGATGGAAGCCAAGCGTGTTCAAGAAAATACTGTCGATAAGATTTATTTAGAGATTCAATCTATAGCTGAAGATGCCTACGGAGACATTAAAGTGACTTTCACTAACGGTCAGGTATGGAAACAAACTGATGGCCGTAAGTACAATGTTAAGCAAGGTGAAACTGTCTATATTGAAAAAGCCGCTTTAGGTTCTTTTTTAATGGGAACCGATGATCGCAATGCCAAGGTTCGGGTAAAACGTCTAAAATAATGCCCTCATACATAGATATCGCTGTCAATTTACTTGGCAGCGCACTCGAACAAGATACTGTATCGATAATACAAGCGGCGGCGGACCAAGGGGTTTCGCCGTTAATTGTTATTGGCAGCGATTTAACTGAAAGTGCGGCAGCCATTGCTGTATGCGAGCAATATCCTAACCAACTTTACTGCACTGCTGGTGTGCATCCCCACCATGCCAGTGGTTGGCATGATGGCTCAAACGCTCGACAAGCTGAACTCTGTCACGCACCGCAAGTGGTTGCCGTTGGCGAATGTGGTTTAGACTACAATCGTGATTTCTCCCCGAGACCTATCCAGCGCCAAGCTTTTATTGCCCAACTGGCCTTAGCCGTTGAACTGCAAATGCCGGTGCTAATGCACGAACGCGATGCCCACGAAGACTTTATTGCTATCCTGCGGGAATATCGCCCACAGCTTAGTGGCGCGCTTTTGCATTGTTTCACTGGCACTCACACACAGATGGAAGCCTATATTGACCTAGATTTACACTTAGGCATAACAGGTTGGGTCTGCGATGAAAGACGCGGCCAAGAACTAGCGCAACTCGTTCCCTTTATTCCGCAGAATCGCATTTTAATCGAGACAGATAGCCCTTACCTACTCCCCCGTAGTATGCGGCCCAAGCCTAAATCGAGCAAAAACAAGCCCGAATACCTTCCTTATATCGCAAATTATATTGCAAACCTACGCGGAGAAGATGCGGATGAGTTTGCAAAACGTTGCTACCAAAATAGCTTAGCGTTTTTTAATTTGGATCGAATCCATGCTTAACAAAAACATGCCACTCATACTCTTGCTGTGGCTATGGATATACCCAACACAGGCCTTGGCAACCCTATTGAGCATTGACGAGTCAACCACGACACCTTTAAACCTTACGCCTTGGTTAATGGTCAGCCACCCTACACCAGCAAAAGAACTGGCCGAAATACAAGCTTTGCCAAAAACTGATTGGCATAACTTTACCAATAAAGACATTCAAAAACTCAGCGGCCATGATTTTTGGCTCAGTTTCAGCTTAACCAGCCCTGACGAAACACTTTCGCGCATTTTAGCGCTAGATAACCCTTTGTTAGACAAGGTAACTATCTACCATTTAGTCAATAATAAACTCATGAATACTGTGCTGATGGGTGATATATTCCCCTATGAGGATCGACCATTCTTGAGCAATATTTTCCTATATCCTTTCAAGATCAACACAGATGACTCCCATACTTTCTATCTGCATATTCAAACTGAAGGTAGTGCTGCAGTACCATTAAACCTATGGTCTTCTAATGACTTAGCTCAAATTGCCGAATCTACCGCCGTTGAGCATGGATTCCAACTTGGTGTACTTGCCGCAATTGGCATTTTTAGCCTTTTTATCGCCATAGCATCGGGCTCATTCAGCTACAGCTATTACTCTGGCTATGTCCTTAGCATGACCTTACTCGTTGCCACGATTAACGGTTTTGCCTTCCGATTCCTCTGGCCAGACTGGCCGCTATTGCAGCAAGTTATGGTGCCGTTTTTACTGCCAATCGTTATGGCATTTGCGTTAATGTTTACTGAAAAAATATTACAGCTCAAATATTTAAACCGCCGTATGTTACTCACTTGTCGCTATAGTGCTGTGTATATCCTCTGTGTTGGACTCGCCACACCATTTATCCAATATGGAACGGCGCTCTATATCGAGATCATTTCCGTTGCAGTACTCAGCCTAGTCCTGATGGTCTTTGCCATTACTCAGGCTATCAATGGCCATAAACTGGCACGTATGTACACTATTGGCTGGGTGAGTATGCTGACAGGCGCCTGCATCAGTAGCTTGCTTTATCTCAGCGTGATTGACCTCAATTTAAAACCGCAAACGCCTGTGATGCTTGGGCTGACTTTTGAAATTATCTTCATGTCTCTGGTGCTCGCCATCCGCTATAACGATGAGCGCAAAGCTAAACTACGTATCCAGCAAGAAGCCTTGAAACAAGCACAGAAAATTCGTAGTGCGCGGGAAGAAGCCCTAAAAGCGGAAGCCGAGAGCAATGAGAAACTCGAACAAATGGTACAAGAACGTACCTTAGAGCTTGAAATCACGCTCAGAGAATTGCATGAAGTAAACCAAAAACTCACTGAACAAAGCACTATCGACAGTTTAACAGGGGTCAAAAACCGCAGTGCCTTTGATAAACGTTTAATCGCTGAAAGCCGGATCAGTCGCAGGCAAGAAACTCCCATAGCACTGTTAATGCTTGATATAGATCGCTTCAAGCTGATCAACGACAGATTCGGTCATCTTGCAGGCGATCAAGCATTACGTACAATAGCTCAAACATTACAGCAGCATTTAAAACGGCCAACGGATCTAGTGTCACGTTTTGGGGGGGAGGAATTTGCTATCATCCTTCCTAATACAACTGCAGAAGGTGCTCTCCAAGTTGCTGAAACAATAAGAGACGCTGTTGCCTCTATTCATTTTGAATGGGAAGGTGAAGCGATACCTTTGACTATCAGTATCGGAGTCAGTGCCGATATAGTGACCCACGATCAACACAGTACTAAATTACTAGAACAAGCAGATAAAGCCCTCTACCAAGCCAAAAACGGTGGACGTAATCAAGTCAGCTTGTATTTGTCGGATCAAGCAAGACCAGTACCTAATTAGGAGTCAAATGTGAATATCATTACCAGTGCCTTCCCTCAGCGTAGAATGCGCCGCATGCGTAAACATGATTTTAGCCGTCGCCTCATGGCCGAAAATCATCTAACGGTCAATGACTTGATTTACCCAATGTTTGTTCTAGAAGGCACTAATCGCAGTGAAAAAATAGCCTCTATGCCCGGTGTTGAGCGCTACTCGATAGACTTGCTACTGAAAGAAGCTGAAGAACTGGTTGAGTTAGGTATCCCATTGATTGCACTTTTCCCTGTGACACCTGCAGAGAAAAAAACGTTAATGGCAGAAGAAGCCTATAACGCTGATGCCCTAGTGCAACGTGCGGTGCGCGAGCTCAAAAAAGCCTTTCCACAGCTCGGAATCATGACTGACGTGGCACTAGATCCTTTCACCACTCACGGTCAAGACGGCATCATAGACGAAACAGGTTATATCCTTAACGATATCACCACCGAGATTTTAGTGAAGCAAGCACTGTCACACGCCGATGCTGGAGCAGACATCATTGCACCATCGGACATGATGGATGGCCGTATTGGCGCGATTCGCCAAGCATTAGAAGCGGCAGGGCACGTCAACACCCAAATAATGGCTTACTCGGCAAAATACTCTTCAAACTACTACGGTCCATTCCGTGATGCCGTAGGGTCAGCGGGTAACCTCAAAGGTGGAAATAAGCATAGCTATCAAATGGATCCAGCGAACAGTGACGAAGCTTTGCATGAAGTCGCACTCGATATCCAAGAAGGAGCCGATATGGTGATGGTTAAGCCAGGTATGCCGTATTTAGATATAGTGCATCGCGTTAAAACTGAACTTGCAGTACCAACATTCGCCTATCAAGTCAGTGGTGAATACGCCATGCATATGGCTGCAATCCAAAATGGATGGTTAGCAGAAAAAGCCATCGTCATGGAATCCCTACTCTGCTTTAAACGCGCAGGCGCAGACGGTATTTTAACTTACTTCGCTAAACGTGCTGCCCAGTGGCTTAAAGAAGCTTAAGCAACCTAATGCGAAAGTAACACCTCAAAGCAGCCTTCTGGCTGCTTTTTTTTATCGATTAATAGTGAAAAATCTGGAAGCAAAGCTTGTGTATTGAGGGGAAGAAAAAACTCGCCAACAAAGCTAATAGCAATACTTACAGTCGGCAGCATTGCTATTAGTGCAAAGAATGTTCAGATTACAGACGCAAAAAAGCCAGCTTATTCAGCTGGCTTGGTTACATCTCAATGAGATAATTAGGCGCTTGGCGATGACCTACTCTCACATGGGGAGACCCCACACTACCATCGGCGCGTTTGCGTTTCACTTCTGAGTTCGGGATGGGATCAGGTGGTTCCACAATGCTATTGTCACCAAGCAAATTCTTTATTCTAGGATTAAACACTAGATTGTAATGGTGCTGATACCCAGAATCGAACTGGGGACCTCATCCTTACCAAGGATGCGCTCTACCGACTGAGCCATATCAGCAATTCTATACTAATCAATTAAGATTATTTAAATTAGGCGCTTGGCGATGACCTACTCTCACATGGGGAGACCCCACACTACCATCGGCGCGTTTGCGTTTCACTTCTGAGTTCGGGATGGGATCAGGTGGTTCCACAAGGCTATTGTCACCAAGCAAATTCTGTTTATTACCGTGTCCATCGCTGGCTCACGTTAATAATAATTCGGAAAGCTGATTTTCTGTTGAGTCTTTAACTTTATCAAGTGTCGATATTCTATCTAAGTTCGCTTAGCAAAACCCATCTGGGTTGTATGGTTAAGCCTCTCGAGTCATTAGTACATGTTAGCTCAACGCCTCACAACGCTTACACACCATGCCTATCAACGTCCTAGTCTCGAACGGCTCTTTAGAGGAATTAAATTCCTAGGGATGACTCATCTTAGGGCTCGCTTCCCGCTTAGATGCTTTCAGCGGTTATCGATTCCGAACGTAGCTACCGGGCAATGCCATTGGCATGACAACCCGA
>NZ_JAKKRZ010000033.1:0-43803 GCF_025653725.1 Shewanella sp. SM74
GCGGGAAATCTGTTATTCCAAGGCGCCGCTATAAGAATACACCTCAAGAAAGAGTCGATTGGTGCTTATATCGGTATCGACATTTAGTGGAGAATGCTTTTGGAAGAATTAAGCACTATCGAGCAATATCAACAAGATATGACAAGCTAGCAAGAAATTACGCCAGTATGGTGTCACTGGCGTTTATGTTAATGTGGCTGCCGATGTATTGCTGAACAACATTTGTACAGCAAAGATCAACAGACCCTAATATCACTGAAAATATTCACATTATAATGAGCATCATCTTCAGTGACGATTTTACGACTGCTTTGCCAAGCAGGGAAGTTACTGCCATCTGAACGTCTTTTCCACGTTTCGCCCTGCCAAAATCCCCTTTGTTTCAAGGCGATTTGGCATTCGGTTTCTTCCCCCATATTATGGGTTCTTACCTCTAAAAATTCAGGGGTTTTACTGATGAGCTGCTCAGCGCTATAGCCGCAAATACGGCACATGGCTTTATTGACAGCCAAAATTTGATTATCAGTGTCAGTGATATACACAGCTTCGGCACTTTCTTCGAGCGTGGTCGACAAAATTTCTTTGGGAATATGAGCAAAACCATCAGAAATCGTTTCGCGCATTTGATTGCGGCGATTAAGAGCTTGTAATTCAACGAGTACCACGGGCTGTTGTTGCAGATAACAGCGATAGAGATTAATTCGAGTCGGCAGTTCATTGCCTTGTTGGCTCATGTGCAGCCAGTTGAATTCAACATTATTGCCTGCAATGGCTTCGAGGATCATTTCCCGCGCAAATTCAACACTATTGCGGCCTGAAGATTGGATTCTCGGAGAAAAATCATAGGGAGTCGCATTCACAAAAGCATCGTATTCAGTCTCAAAATAACTGAGGGTGGCTTGGTTGGCACTAATAAAGCTAAAGCCTTGAATTAAGGCTAAGGGGGTTTTATGGGGATGTGCTTGCCAGAGAGACAGCTTTTCTTGCAGTACAGGATCATCTGTACTGAGTTTCTTAAGTAAGTGTTGCCATCTGATCATTCAGGATACTCCCTTGTGACGCAAAATAGTCACATCCCATTTTAGGTCTTCGTTGAACACGAAGTTGCCCAATAGTACATCATTCCAATGGGGTTAAAAATAAACCTAATTGTTGTTTCACTCAAATAGAAACTTAAAAAGTGTAGTTTAAGACTTGTATTCAAGCATATTTTTTAAGAACACCTGCTGCATATTTCAAGCTTAGGCAGATTTTATGCTATGTTTTGCACATCTTGCGTGAATTGGCTTTTATCATTGATTCATTCAATTATCGAATACAAGGAGACATGGAATGGCGTATTTATTTAAAGTGTTAATCTCTAAAATATTAATATCGCTAGTCCTCATCTTTAGTTTTCATCTCGCGTTAGCGAATGCCGCCGAGGCGCCAAAGCCTAGATTGACCCTAGAGCAAAAAGCCGATAAGGCTCGCATCGACTCACAGCGATTAGAACAGGCTCAATTAGAAAAGGCCCGTCAAGCCACTAAAGAGACGGCAGAGCGGGAAGATAAAATTAAGCAACAATCTCAAACCAACGATTGGGAAGCGCAGCAAAAACTTAAGGCACAAAAACAGTTCGACGAAAGAGAAAGTCGCGAGCAAAAATATTTACGGGAAGCAAAAGAAGCCGCCGCAAAAGAGCGTAAAATCCCTAAACCTTAATCAGGCCATCGACACAGTCGATTTCAGCTAGTCAGTGCTAGCATTATTTGTGGGCATTACGACTATTCTCATTACTATGCACCTTACTATCCCTAGGAATTGTTGTTGAATATCTGCCCCTTATGTCATGGCGTTGAATTACTCGCTTATCATCAAGATAGGAAGCGTAGCTACCAGCAATGCCAAACCTGCCAACTGGTGAGCGTGCCTTCTGAGTTTTATCTTTCGGCCGAGGCAGAAAAAGCCGAATACGATAAGCACGAGAACCATGCCGATGATCTCGGCTATCAAACATTTTTAAATCGCACACTCGAGCCACTACTTAGCCGTGTTAGCACTTTGGCCCAAGGGCTCGATTTTGGCTGCGGAGAAGGTAAGGCATTGAGTCTAATGGCAAAGGCGCGCGGTTATCAGATAGATAATTACGACCTTTATTACGCTAATAATCCCGAAACGTTAGCCCGCCAATACGACTTTATTACCTTAACCGAAGTCATTGAACACGTGAGTGGTGCCGCAGGGTTACTTGCCCAGCTTGATAGGTTATTAAAACACAACGGCATTTTGGCGGTTATGACCAAACGCGTGCAAGATCAAACCGCATTTACGCGCTGGCACTATAAAAACGATCCCACCCACATCAATTTTTACGCCGAAGCGACCTTTGAGTGGATCGCACATCACTATGGCTGGCGACTCGAAATTATTGATAAGGACGTAGTCTTCTTGCATAAAGGGAGGCATAAAGAGATGCATAAAGGAATTCATCAGTCGAGTTAATGCAGTTGTCGCTTAAATGTACTTATCATCAATTTGTGACGCTATAGATACCTGATTTTCTATGGTTTTTGTTGCAATGCCAGTGGCTATTACTAATATCTCAAGCTCTGACTCAAGATTAGGGTTAACCGTTAGCCCGATAATCACTAGGGCATCGTAGGGGAGTTTTTTGTTTACTGCACGCCTATCTGATTGTATTAACTGAGTTCTATGGTGTTCCTCGCGACTACACTCACAATTGCCGCCAGTGCTTGGTCTATATCATCGAGTAGTGGATGTTGCACCCGTATTCTGCGTGTGGTTTGCAAGACGCTCGATTAATTCATTCACCGATATTTTGTGGGGTGAGCGAGGGCTCAAACTGAGTAAGGGTCACTTGACGCTGAAAATTAGGCTGTATATCTAGTTAATAAGGTATGGCTGGAATAGCGGCATAGTAAGTAATAGAAGGCTGCGACAGAATCTGTCGTAGCAATATGAAAATAGAATTTATGTGGTTAATTCGATTAACTAAGTTCGCCAAGTGTATATGTTCGCGGTATAAAGCAAATGGATTAACACTGCGGCCAAGTGTCAAGATGAAGGAATAAATACAATGGATGTTAAGACGTATCTACAAGCATTGAGTGCTATTTACGCCAACATGAATCAAACATTAGAACTGGATCGTGGCTTATCAAACTCAGTCTTAGATGAAGCCGAAAAACAATTAGGTTTTAAATTTGTTTCTCCGTTAAGGGAGCTTTGGGGATATGCCAATGGCGGCAATGAGTGGAGCACAGTCTTTGCCCGAAAAGATTACTTTTGTCGGTATGATTTTTTGTCATTAGCCTCATCACTTACATATCGTGACCGAATGAAAAAACGGGCACAGCATTACGCTAATTACCACGAGCCAGAAGTGCGGGACCCCAAAATTCAATCGGGGTGGTATCAAGAAGGTTGGCTGCCCTTTGCCCAATTTGGGGGTGGCACATTACTCTTGATTGCAGATCATTCGCCCTCGGCATTAGGCAAAATCGGCCAAGTCATCGCATACACCCATGACCCCGATATGATGGACTTTATCAGCCCAAACCTAAACCAATTTTTTGAGCAATCCTTGGCGCAAATAACGCTATATCCAGTTGAATTAATTGAGGATTAATGATAACAAAAATGTACGACCCATTATTCAACAAACCTAGTGAACTGATTATTGAAGGTGAGCTTCAGGGCAACGATAAGTTACGCATAAAAATGCTCGAAGACGTTTCTTTGATGACACCAGAAACGAAGCATCAAATTCTAAATGCTATGCTCAAAATGCATAAGTACTTTGAAGATTATTGCGGTGACTTAGATATTTCTTTAAATACCATCAATGAAATAGCCACAAATACCCAGCCGTTGTACATTATATTGGATGACACCAGCACAATGGAGACTCGGGCAATTCGTTATCATTACTCCTGCAACTGGGAAACCGATCATGGGGTAGAAGTGATGGTACTCAATGGTAATCAAGTGATTTTTGTGGGCAACTGCGGTTACACCTATGGCGTGTTATTAACCTCCATTGATAGTGCTTTATCCCTTCAAGATGAAGAGCTTAATTTTCTGTGAGTTGCTGACTAAATTTCATTACCGTTATTCCCGCGCAATACTGTGTTACTCAGAAAGGCAATTTTAGCTAGGCATTTTAGCCAGACATCCATATATGATGGCTCTTGTTCAAGTAATTTTAGCCAGTACAGGTGGTAGAGAAACCGAAAGTGCATTATGTTGTTGATTTAGAATGGGTGGCTAGACTTTGGCTGGTAAACCAAGCTAAGGAGCAAAACGTAACAAAGCGTTTAAAATCCTTCGCTTTACTCACTGGAAGTTCAAACTGCTGATTCAGTTTGAAACTCCTTTAACACGGAGTTAACTTCCTATGACACCTGAATATCTAGCCAAACAAGTTGAATTTATTGACTGGCTCTCGGCTGCAAGTCCGATTGAAGGCGTATTGGGTTCTACATATGGATGGGAGTGGCTGCCTACAAGCAGAGATCAAGAGGATCCTTTGAATGGTCCGAAAAAATGTGAGGAAACAAAAGACGCAGAGATGCTTGTGTATAAATCGGCGCTCAGATCTCTGAGAAAAATTGGCCGGTCACATCCTTTGCTTGTGTATGGTCCTCATGATTTTACTGAGAGCTTTAGAGGCGGCGCACTCTTTGCCTTCAAAATGGCAGCGAGAGAAGCAG
Source organism: Shewanella sp. SM74 (assembly GCF_025653725.1). NCBI lineage: Bacteria > Pseudomonadati > Pseudomonadota > Gammaproteobacteria > Alteromonadales > Shewanellaceae > Shewanella > Shewanella sp. SM74. The sequence goes on from NZ_JAKKRZ010000033.1 coordinate 4,716, forward strand.
CTCTCAGACAAAAGGGCGTATGGAGTGAGGTGGCTGAGTTGTATAGCCAAGGCCGATGGCCATGTGGTTTTAAAGAAAATCGTGAATTTGTTGTTTTGTGACTAAAGCTAACGATGCCAAGCATTAGGACAGCTTTTCCGTTGCCTTGAGTTTCTTTAACTGAGATCCGCCATCCCTATCTTTTTTCAGGTTGATTTATCTAAAAGCTGGATTCCAGCCCACAAACATTGCGGGAATGACGGTTAAAGACAGCCTCTAATGAAGCACAGTCTTTTTTACCTTTATCATTAAATCTATTAACAATTCCTCAGTGTCCGTGTAGTTTAGGTAGCTTATAAAAACAACAATAGGCTATCGCTATGACTTTACCCTCTGTATCATTTGCTGCATCAACATCATCATTTGAATTTAAGCCCCTAGTAAACCAATCTCGTTTTTCTAAGACCTTACTCGCGTCGGCCTTAGCCTTAAGCTTTATGGGCACAGGTTTAACCTCAGTGCAAGCGGCGACCAGTGCTATGCCTGATGCGGCTAAGTTGGCGGCGGGTGTGGAGCAAAAGGTGATCGACTGGCGTCGTGATTTGCATCAACACCCTGAGTTGTCTAACCGTGAGTTTCGTACCAGCAAGATTATTGAAAAACATCTGAAATCCTTAGGATTAGAAGTGCAAACGGGTGTTGCACATACGGGCGTGGTGGCCATTTTGAAAGGCGGGAAGCTGAAGGGCGGCAAGCCTGGTCCGTTGATTGCGATTCGAGCAGATATGGATGCACTGCCTGTGACTGAAGTGGTCGATGTGCCTTTTGCCTCTAAGGCGACTGACACTTATCGCGATCAAAAAGTGGGGGTGATGCATGCCTGTGGTCACGATACCCATGTGGCTATGTTGATGGGCGTGGCTGAAAACTTGGTTAAAGTGAAAGACAGTCTAGCGGGGGATGTGATGTTTATCTTCCAACCCGCTGAAGAAGGTGCGCCAGAGGGTGAAGAGGGCGGCGCGGAATTGATGCTCAAAGAAGGGCTGTTTGCTCAGCGCAAACCCGAGCAAGTATTTGGTATGCATGTCACCTCGAGTATGCCGAGTGGCATGGTTGGCCTGCGCAGTGGCCCAGCAATGGCGAGTGAAGACTCTTTTATAATCAAAGTGAAAGGCAGCCAAACCCACGGTTCGCGTCCTTGGAATGGGGTTGATCCTATCGTCGCTGCGGCACAAATTATCACTAACGTGCAAACGATCGTCAGCCGTCAGGTGGATATCACTAAAGCGCCGGCGGTGGTGAGTTTTGGCGCGGTCAATGGCGGTATTCGCTCTAACATTATTCCCGATGAAGTCGAGCTGATTGGCACGATTCGCACCTTCGACCAACCCATGCGCACCGATATTAAAGTGCGTCTAGCGCAAATGGCCGAGCTGTCGGCGAAAACCTTAGGGGCGACTGCCACTACTGAGATCCATCAAGGTTATCCTGTGGTGGTCAACAATCCCGAATTAGTCGCCAGTATGCGGCCTGTGCTTGCGAGTGTGGTGGGCGATAAGATGCTGATTGAACCTGGGTTAATCACAGGTGCCGAAGACTTTGCTTACTATGCCTTAGAAACACCGGGGATGTTTTTCTTCCTTGGGGTTACGCCAAAGGGAACTGACCCTGAAACGGCGGCTAGCAATCATTCCCCGGCATTTTATGTGGATGAAAGCGCGCTAAAAGTGGGCGTTGAGGCCATGACCAAAGTGGCGTTAACGGCGCTCAAAGCCCAATAAGTGGCTAACGTATTATTCCGTAAGCACTGCGGTATAACTTGAGCTTACAAAAAATCGGCGCGGGATACGCTTCCTGCGCTTGATTTGTTAAACAATTTACCTCTATATGTGGATATTTACAGCAAGGAGCGAACAAGATGAAGCGCACGCTATCGGCTCTGGTGTTGGCCATGGGACTTTTGAACCCCCTAAGCCAAGCACAGGCCACCACGGCAGAAGACATTAAGAGTTTCACGCTAGATAACGGCATGAAAATCATGGTGCTAGAAGATGCCTCAATTCCCAATGCCAACATGTATTTATTTTGGAAGGTCGGTTCACGTAACGAAGTGCCCGGCATTACCGGTATTTCGCACTTTTTCGAACACATGATGTTCAACGGTTCGAAAAAGTACGGCCCAAAAATGTTCGACCGTACTATGGAAGCCGCAGGTGGCGCGAACAATGCGTATACCACTGAAGACATGACGGTTTATACCGATTGGTTCCCCGCCAATGCGCTCGAAACTATGTTCGATCTCGAAGCTGACCGCATCGCTAACTTAGATATCAACCAAGCCATGGTCGATAGCGAACGTGGTGTAGTGCAGTCGGAGCGTTCCACTGGCTTAGAAAACTCTAACTGGAATGCTCTCGAAGGCGAAATCAAAGGCGTGGCATTTTTAGCCCACCCTTATTCTTGGTCGGTGATCGGCCATGAGTCGGATATCGCCGCTTGGTCGCTGGAAGATTTAGTCCAGTACCATAAAACCTATTACGCGCCGAACAATGCCGTGGTCGTGATTGCCGGTGATGTAAAGCTTGCCCAAGTAAAAGCCTTGGCAGACAAGTACTTTGCGCCTATTCCGGCACAGACTCCGCCTAAAGCGATTCGCACTGTCGAACCTGAGCAAAAGGGTGAGCGTCGCACCTTTGTACAAAAGGCATCGGTCAGCACACCTAACGTAATGTTGGCGTACCATATTCCGGCGGCAACCCATGCGGATTTTTATGCGCTGGATTTATTAAGCTCGATTCTAAGCCAAGGTAATAGCTCGCGTTTATATCAATCATTGGTTGATAAACAAGTGGCCTTAGAAGCGCAAACCTACATGCCGATGTCGGTCGATCCTAACCTCTTCTATGTGATGGGTGTTGCTACACCTGAGGTGAAAGCCTCGACGCTGGAGCATGCGTTGATTGAACAAATCGATGCGATTGCGACAACGGGTGTTACCCAGCAAGAACTGGATAAAGTTAAAAATATTAAGTTGATGGATTTTTATCGCTCGATGGAAACCATTAATGGTAAGGCTAATACCATAGGCACCTATGAGATGTATTTTGGCAGTTACGACAAGTTATTTAATGCACCTGAAGCCTATAACAAGGTGACGCCTGCGGATATTCAACGAGTTGCCCAAACCTACTTACGTAAATCGAATCGCACTGTGGCTGTGCTGGCGGCAACTGAGGAGTCTTCCCTATGAAATCGACAGCAGTGAAATCACTTAAGATGGCATCACTTGGGAAATCGTCTAAGTTAATGGCCGCATTAGCCCTAGGCACAAGTTTAGCCTTAGCGGGTTGTGCTACGACATCGGCACCAAAACGGGTCGATACTGGCAGCTTTGCGATGCCAAGTTACGATAAGTTTGTGTTAGATAACGGCTTAACTGTGTACTTAATGCCGCAGCGCGAAGTGCCGTTAATTACCTTAAATGCCGTGGTACGCGCTGGTGCAGTGAATGACACCACCGCAGGCGTGGCACAAATGACAGCAGAAGGCTTGCTGTTAGGTGCGGCGGGGAAATCTAAGGCTGATATCGAGCAGCAAGTGGATTTTCTCGGTGCAAGCTTAGTGGCCGAAGCGGATAAGGAAGGCAGTTATCTGAGTGCTGACTTTATGGCGAAGGACATTGACTTGATGCTGGGCTTATTTAGCGCGGCGATGTTAACGCCTGATTTTGATGCCGCCGAGTTCGATAAACTCAAACAGCGCGCGATTGCTGGGCTGCAGCAGGATAAAGAGAGCCCGCGGGCGGTGATTGGTCGTTACTTCGATAAGCTCGTATTTGGTGCACATCCTTATGGTAATGCGGCTTCGGGTAACAGTGATTCGCTTGAACAAGTGACTGTGTCGCAGCTGCGCGCCTTCCATAAGAGTTACTATCAACCTTCCAATACCGCGATAACTGTTGTGGGTGACTTTGATGTGGCGACGATGAAAGCCAAGCTGGCGCAAGCCTTTGGTCAGTGGCAGGGCAGCGAAAAGCTGGTGCAGCCTGATTTAAACCAAGGTTTGCCTCAGTTGAGTGAGGCCAAAGTCTTGCTGGTGGATAAACCCGATGCAATCGAAACTACTTTTGTGATTGGGGGCTTAGGTATTAGTCGTGACAATCCAGACTATGTAGGTTTAACGGTAGTGAACACTATTTTAGGTGGTCGTTTCACCTCTTGGCTTAACGACGAGCTGCGGGTGAACGCGGGGCTAACCTATGGCGCGCGCTCAGGTTTTAGCCATTATACCGATTCGGGCGTATTCACAATCAGCACTTTCACTAAGACGGAAACCACTCAAGAAGCGATGGATCTAGCCTTAAAAACCTATGCACGTTTATGGGAGAAAGGTGTAGATCAAGCGACTTTAGATTCGGCTAAAGCCTATGTTAAGGGTCAGTTCCCGCCTCAGTTTGAAACCTCAGGTCAGCTGGCAGGGCTCTTATCTGGCATGTATTTGTACGGTTTCGATGATAAGTTTATCAATGAGTTCCAAGCTAAGGTGGATGGTTTGACCTTAGAAGAAACCCAAAGGTTAGTGAAAACTTACTTCCCGCAAAAAGATCTGCAATTTGTGCTGATTGGCAATGCGGCTAAGATTGCACCGATTGCTGCTAAGTACGGCAAAGTGCAAACCGTCGATATTAAAGCCACGGGATTTGGCCAATAAGCCATCATTGCGAGGCTTGATTCAATAAAGAAAAGGTCTGCATAGTGCAGACCTTTTGCTTTTCTGTTCTTGGTGCTAGATGCAGCGTTTATTGTCCACCCGGCTTAGCATAATGGGTCATCCAATCCTTCACTTGGTTATACCAATAGATAGAGTTATTGGGTTTCATAACCCAATGATTTTCATCGGGGAAGTAAATCATCCGTGATTCCACATTGCGAGTTTGCAGGGTGCGGAACAGTTCAAATCCTTGTCCCACAGGTACCCGGTAGTCGAGCTGACCGTGGCTGACTAAGGTCGGAGTGTTAAAGTTAGCTGCAAAGTAATGCGGAGAAATGGCTTTATACAGCTCAGGATTATCCCAGTAGTTGCCAAATCGGGTGCTGTGCACGGCAAAATCCGACGCCATTTGTGAATACATGTCGTAAACCGCAGCGTGGATCAACAAGGCTTTAAAGGGATGTGGTTGGCCTAAAATAATTGAGGTCAGATAACCACCGTAACTTGCGCCACCCGCCACCATGCGGTCGCTGTCTATCCAGCTTTGCTGTTTAAACCAGTCGGCAGCCTTGAGCACATCTTCGAGGGATTTATTCTTCCAATCTGGGTTAATCGCATCGGCAAACGCTTGTCCGAAGCCGCTAGAACCATGGAAGTTTGGCCAAGCAGTGACATATCCCCAAGAGGCGAAGGTTTGTGCGTTCCAACGGTAATGGAAACCGTTAGTAATGGCGTTGTGTGGCCCGCCGTGAACTAGCATAAAGAGTGGATATTTTTTACTGCGATCGAATCCGGGGGGATAGTGAACCCACATTTGAATATCTTGATCTTGATATCCCTTGTAGGTCACTGATTCGTAAGTGCCTAAATCAACATCTTTGAGAATATCGTCATTAAAATTCTCTAGGCGTACCGTCTTACCATTGCGGGGATTAATGCTGACCAAGCGCGCTGGGTGCAAAAAGCTCTCGTTGGTGGCAATCAGTTCACCGTCTTTGCTTATGGCGGGTTGGCCAAAGTCAGTTGCCTCTGTAATGGCTTTGACTTTACCGTTTTTGGCATCGATATGATAAATGCGGTTAGTGGCGGCATCTTCGATGGTGGCATAAAAGCCTTTACTGTCGGGGGTCCAATTAAATTGGCTGACCGAACGATCCCACTCTGGTGTTAGCGTATTAAGTTTACGGCTATCGATATCCAGTAACATCAGCCTTGAAGTATCGGCATAGAAACCGGGGATTTTCTGACGGGTAAAAGCCAACGTTTTGCCATTGGGGCTAAAGCTGGGATCAGCATCAGCGGCTTGATTTTCTGGGGTGATATTCTCTGCTTTACCACTGCCAATCGTCGCAAGGAAAATATCCAGTTTAGGGTCGATACGGTTGTCTGAGCCATAAGTACTGAAGGCAATTAAGCGTTCATTAGGCGAAATATCGTAACTTGAACTGCTTTGGCTCGAGCGTGGTAACTCATGGCCGAGTGCTTGCGTCACGGCTTCGACTTCGCCGCCCGAAGCGGGGAGCCTAAATACATGGGCTTGGCGACGTTCATCTAACCAGTGATCAAACTGAGCGTAGGGCAAAGCGTTCCACTGGCGAGCGGAGACCTTATTGTCTTCGTCGGCTTTTAGTTGGGTCTTCATCTCGTCCCATGTTTGATTTGGGAATATATTGCTGATGAAATACAAATGCTTGCCAACCCATTTAATACCATTTACGCCAGTAGGTATGTCGGTTAAGCGCTGCGCTTCACCCGGACCGTCCATAGGCAATAGGTAGATTTGGCCTGCGTCGTCTTCATTTCGCTCACTCACAAAGGCCAAGGTTTTGCCGTCGGGCGAAAACACGGGCTCGCTCACCTTTAACCCTTTGACTGTAATCGCGCGATTATTTTTACCTTCGCCATCAAAACGCCATAACTGGGTCGAACCTTTATCTTCCTTCAGATCATATTCTGTGACTGGCGCAATAATATGCTCACCAGAGGGCGATACGACTGGGCTACCAATACGCTTAAGTTGCCAGAGCAATTCCACCGAGAGCGGTTTACCCTGCTCCGCAAATGCTGAGCCGAATGGCATCAACAGACAGAGCAATAAGATTCCTGTCTTCTTCACTGTGAGTCTCCTTATCATACATATAGTTATAATGATTTTATTTGTGGTGCAGATTCGAGAGTATAGAAACCGAGCATGAAAGCAAACTGAGTGATAACCCATAGCGGGACGCTTTGTGTAAGCATCTGTGAATAGTTGTCGGCTAATTGTGATTTGTTGATGGCAGAATTACAGGCTAATCTAGGGTGATATTTCGGCTGAGGACTAGGTAGATGCAGAATAAAATCAACCGATTAAGACTATTATGGGGAGTGGCAATTGCACTGAGTGCTGCTATTCCTCTGGCTGCACACGCGGCTAGGGTAAGTTTTAGTGAGTTTTGCCCTCAGTTTACCGGTCAATGGGTGGGCGATGCCGCCAAAGTGGGGGAAGTGCCACGAAAAGTCACAGTCACCGGATTTTGCTCCCATGATAAGCGGCAGCTGTTATTGTCTGTGAGTGTTGGCACGCGTGCGCCCTATAGTGAAACCTGGTGGTTTAGGGAGCAGGGCGAGCAAGTGTTGTTGACCTATTACGATGGCGTGTCCCAAGAGAAGCAGCAGGTCTTTAGCTTATATCGTCAAAATGGCGATTATTCTTTGCTGGGTGAGGGCGTGGTGACTGCTCGGTCTGCGTTAATTCAATTACTGTTCGAGGCAAAGGGGGCGGGTGCTCAAGCTAACGCATGGCAATGGACGCAGAATATTCAATATTTAGACGATGATGTTGATCGCTATCAGCTTTTTCGCGGGATAGAGATGACGCCAGTCGCGCCATCTCCATAGTCGCCAATCCGATTTACCTTCGATAGCGCTTAAAGTGCGCCAGCAAAATCCAGTTGGCGCCATGCTTCATAGCTGATAATTGCCACCGCATTAGACAGATTCAAGCTACGGCTGGTGGCCGCCATGGGGATGCGTAGTCTCTGCTCAGTGGGGATGGATTCGATAATCGCCATCGGTAAACCTCGGGTTTCTGGGCCGAATAGCAGCACATCGTCTTTGGCAAAACTCAGCTCAGTATGCGGGCGACTCCCCTTAGTGGTGCAGGCCATAATGCGCTTGCCAGCCATGGCTTCGAGGAAAGCATCGAAGTCTTTATGGCGAGTCACATTGGTTAAGTCGGCATAGTCCAAACCCGCGCGGCGTAGCTTTTTCTCTTCTAGATCAAAACCTAATGGCTCAATCAAATGCAGCTGGCAGCCATTGTTTGCGCAAAGGCGAATGATATTACCTGTGTTAGGTGCGATTTCTGGCTCATAGAGTGCGATATGGAACATACTGGCCCGCCTGTAGAAAATGACGGCCGATTATACGGCAAACTGTGCCCAAGCGCAGTGTCTGTTGTGGGTGGATTTGGCTAAGTTCATGCAATAGAGGTTGTGATAGGTGGAATTGTTATCTCAAGGCTTGCCTGTTTTATTATCTCAAAGTAATATATCTCAACATCGAGATACTTTTTAAGAAGTCATTATGCCCTTTATTATTGCGTTACTCGCTCCTGTATTTTGGGGGACGACCTATGCGTTAGTGAGTCTCTACTTACATGACATGTCGCCCTACTGGGTAGCCGTGTGGCGTGCCTTGCCTGCGGGGATATTAATGCTGATGCTGCGTCCTCGTTTGCCAACGCTGGTGTGGTCAAAGCTTGGTTTGCTGGCTTTTTGTAATATCGGTGCCTTCTTCACTTTGCTATTTATCGGCGCGTATCGTTTGCCGGGCGCGGTGGCGGGAACCTTAGGGGCTACTCTGCCGCTCATCTTCTTAATACTGGCTTGGCTCATTGATAAAAAACGCCCAGGAATGAAGTGGTTATTATTAGGTTTGATGGGATTAGGTGGGGTCATTTTACTGCTTAACCCTTCGGCGGATCTCGATCCTATCGGCGTACTTTGCATGCTGAGTGCCACGACGTTAATTGCCTTTTCTTCTCGCTGGATGCAAAAGTGGGATGTGGGTGACTTTTTAGTGCTGACCGCGTGGCAGCTATTATTGGGCGGTTTGATGCTGATCCCACTGGCTTGGTTTATGGCAGGGCCACCGCAGCTACCGAGTATGACGCTTGTACCTTCACTGATATGGTTAGTGATTGCCAACACCGCTGTTGCCTATTGGGCTTGGCTGTGGTCTATGCGAAACTTAGGGCCAGAAATCATGGGTATGGTCGCTTTAGTCAACCCTGTGGTTGCCGTATCATTAGGGGTCATGATTGTGGGGGAAACTTTAGATATGCGCCAATGGATGGGAATAGCGGTGATTTTATTGTCACTGTTATTGATGAAGTTACCGCAGAATTTAAGGTTAAATCCATTTAAAAAAGTGCAACCCTAGTCATTATTTTGGGGTGAATGAGGCATAGATGCTAAAACGTTTGGATCTGAATTTACTGCCCGTACTCGAAATCCTACTTGAGGAACAAAGCGTGACCGCTGCAGCTGCGCGGTTGCATTTGAGCCAGTCGGCGGTGAGTAAACAGCTCACACGTCTGAGGGAAGTATTTGATGATCCTTTATTTGAGCGTACCGCCTACGGCCTAAAACCGACACCCAAGGCTTTGTCACTCGCGCCTGAGTTGCGCCAATGCTTACAGCAATTGGCGCAATTTACTCGGCCGGACACCTTCGAACCCGCCTTGAGCCAACGACAGTTTAGAATGCATTTGGTCGAAACCACCTATTCACTGACCTTTCCTCATTTTATGCCCATGTTGCTCACTCAAGCGCCCGGTGTGAGTCTCAATTGCCAAACGTGGCGACTCGATACCATGGACAGATTACTGCGCTGCGACATCGACTTAGCCATAGGTTGCCGCGAGTGGGATGAGCGCTCGCCCATGCATGTGAATAATATTCCCGATGACTTATGCCATGTTGAGTTAGTGCAGGATTATCCCGTGTGTTTGATGCGTCGTGATCATCCGGCGTTAACACAAGAATGGAATTTAGATACCTTCTTGAGTTATCGCCATCTGCAAGTGGCCTTTGGCGGTTTAGAGCATTGGTTGCTGGATGATGTGTTGCAACTCGAGGGCCGTCAGCGGGATATTGCCGTGAATATGACCGACTTTCAGAGTGCTCTCACCCTGTGTGAACAGAGCGATTTGATCCTCTGCGCACCTTCGCGCTATGCCTTGGCTGTGATGAAGTCTTTTGAGCTTCAGTCTTTACCATCACCCATCAAGCTGATCCCCGGTGCGTATTTATTGATGTGGCACAAACACTTCGAACACGACTTGAGCCATAAATGGCTGCGAGAGTTGATTATTAGCCAAGTGCTGCGTTCGATTACACCTCAGTTTTAGGCACTTTTGGTGCGGCTAACCAAGTGATTAATGTGGGCAAGATATTTTGCCCATCTGCTAAGCCTTGCTGATAGACGACGGTTACTTTACCGATATTGCGATCGAGCCGCGATAGGTTAAGTGGTTGCGCTGGGCGGATCACAAAGGCGTTATTATTCGCAACGGCTTGGTTTAACTCGACTAATGCTTGATTATAAACACGATGGCGTTCACTTAGCGCATGGGCAACGGCGGGGTAGCGTTTATAGGTTTTGCGGGCTAACCAATTCATTTTCATCGCGGATTTTTGGTAATGCTGATCTTGAGTCAAGATCACCACTTGGCGTGCATAACCATCTTTGCGTGATTGCGCTAACGGTATCGGTTCGCCGATGCCGCCATCGAGGTAATGGTGTTGGTTAATCACGCTGGGTTTAGACATAAAAGGCAGGCTAGAGGAGGCAATGAGCACGTTGAGTAATTTATCGTGGTCGTTAAAATCAGCCATACCAAAGTAATCGGTGTTTCCTGTATTGCAGTTAAAGGCGCCGACCTTGAATTCGGTATTACTATTTAAAAATGTATCAAAATCAAATGGCAGCAACTCATAAGCCATGCGACGGTAGGTAAAGTCTGTATTGACATAATTACCCGTTGCCAGCCAATGGCGGATGCCCATATAGCGTTTGTCATTGAGATATTGCTGCTGAATGTGGAGATTGCGACCAAATTGGCGGGATACATAGGACGCGGGATAAATGGCACCTGCAGATACCCCAATTACATAGTTGAAGTGAAGTGACTGCTGTAAAAACGCGTCTAATACACCTGCGGTATAAATGGCTCTGAGGCCACCACCTTCCAACACTAAGGCCACATCTTTCATCGAGTTACATCTTTTTATCGGTTTATCACCGCAGAATACCCCAGCGTAGCGCAGAAATGAATGCGTGTAAGGTATCCTCAAGATGCGTGACCAACATCAAGATGATGTGACTTTTTCTTAGTTTTAATTGGTAAGATATTGGTTACGTTATCGTTTACACCATCTTTTTGATGGCCCAGATTAACATGATAGGCTTGGTGAAAATCTGCCTGACTAAAGTATTGGCTAAGTGCATTGAGTGCTTCTTTCACTTTTGCGGGCTGCTTATCTCGCGCCGACGTTACGCTATAAACACTGTAGGTATTGAGTGACCATTCGGGTAATAGGGTGACCAGTTGGCCGCTTTCGAGGTATTTGTGTACTTCAGGTTCGGGCAGGGCGGCAAATCCTAGACCATCGAGTGTGAGTTGAATTAACGCCTGCATATTGTTGACGCTAATTCGCTGGCTTGTCAGTTCAAAACACTCTTGGCTGAAGGCGTGGGTTAAGATATCGCCTTTAGCATAAGTGTGATAGATCCGATTTAATTCAGCTAACTCCGTTGGGTGGCTAAGGTTTTTATGCATTGGCAGATAATTGGGGGAGGCGCACAGTAACATACGCCAATCGGCTAAATGGCGGGCAATTAAGTTGGAATCCGATAAGGGGCCGATGCAAATCGCCAGATCGATACCGTCGTTGACTATATCTATCGGGCCATCTTGCAGCAGTAAATTCAAACTTATCTGTGGATGTGCTGCCAATAGGTAATTAAAAGGTTCGCTTAACAGGCCGCCGCCAAATCCTATAGGCGCGGCAATTTTTAATTCCCCTGATGGAATACCTTTCAAGTTATTAAGTTTCTGCTCCGTGCTTTCGACTATCGCTATGACCTTGCGGCAATTCTCATAGAACAAACTGCCCGCTTCGGTGAGTGTGAGGTTGCGGGTATTGCGGTGGAATAGGCTGATCCCCATGTCCATTTCGAGCTTGGTCACTTGCTGACTTACCGCCGACGAGCTGAGATTTAATTGCTGCGCTGCGGCACTCATTGAGCCCTTTTCTGCGATTGTCGCAAAAACGATCATCCCTTTGATCATGTTTTTATTCATTTTTAAGTAACTCTTACAAGTGAATACCTAAAGTCTAACTTGAGCTGATTGTAACATAGAGATACATTGCCGTATTGAAAATTGTTCTCATTTACAATCTTTGCTCTAATGGAGACTTGTCGGTTATGTTGTTAAGTCGTAAGAAGTACCTCGCTCAAGTGATCACCGCTTTATGTTTGTTGCCCACAGTACCAGTAACAAATGCCCTTGCGGATACCGCGTCAGATAAAGAAAAGATGATGGAAAGAATCGTGGTGACTGCATCGGGATTTGAACAGCAAATTCGCGATGCGCCAGCTTCTATCAGCGTGATCACCCGTGAGGATCTGGATAACCGCTTCTACCGCGACTTAACCGATGCCATGTTAGAAGTGCCCGGCGTAGTGATTACGGGCGGTGCAGACCGTCAGGATATCAGTCTGCGGGGCATGGGTAGCCAATACACGTTAATTTTAGTGGATGGTAAACGCCAATCCTCGCGCGAGACACGGACCAACAGTGACGGCCCAGGCGTTGAAGGCGCTTGGACGCCACCATTGGCTGCTATCGATAGAATTGAGATCGTTCGTGGGCCTATGTCGTCACTTTATGGTTCGGATGCCATTGGTGGGGTAATTAACATTATCACTCGCAAAGTGCCAAACGAGTGGCAGGGTGAGGTGCGACTCGACAGCACTTTGCAGGAAAAATCTGACTCGGGAAATGTGTATCAAGGCAACTTTTTCGTCAACGGTGGTTTGATCAAAGATCTGCTAGGGATGCAACTTTATGGTCAATATACCCAGCGTGAAGAAGATCAAATCTATGGTGGTTACCGAGGTCGCGATGCGACTAACTTGACCGCGAGATTTGCGCTCACACCCAATGAAAATCACGATATCATGTTTGAAGTTGGTACTTCTAACCAAGAACTCGACAGCAGTTTAGGTAAAACCGTCACACCGTTAGCACCGGGCGAAGCCTGTGGTCGTCGCGGTTGCCCTGAATCTTCAACGACAGAATATGAAAACAGCACCTTCTCCCTTTCACATACAGGTCGTTGGGACTTTGGTACTTCGGATAGCTATATCAAGCATGAAGTGTTTGATAATAAAACCCGTAAGATGAAAATCACTAACACGGATGCGCAATCTAGCCTTATCACTACGTTAGGCCAAAGTCATACAGCGACCTTTGGCGCAGCATTCAACCATCAAGATCTCACCGACGAAACAGGTAACCAAGTGAGTGACTTAACTGATATTAGTCGCAAACAATGGTCGGTGTTTTCTGAGGATGAATGGCGCATTGTCGATAACTTTGCTCTGACCATGGGGCTGCGTTTGGATGATGATGAGAACTTTGGTAATCATGTCAGTCCGCGCGTTTATGGCGTGTGGGGATTAACCGACAGCACCACCTTAAAGGGCGGTGTATCAACAGGGTTTAGGGCGCCGAGTTTACGCCAGACAGTGCCCGACTGGGGACAAGTTAGCCGCGGTGGCAACATGTACGGTAATCCAGATTTACAACCTGAAACTTCAGTTAACTACGAGTTAGGTTTGTATTCTGATCTGACCGAGAGCATTACCGCTAGCGCGGGTGTGTTCTATAACGAGTTTAATGACAAGATCACCCGCGTTGCCTGTCCTGCGACTCAATGTACCGATGGTCCAAATCAATTTGGTTCTAATCCGACGACTTATGTGAACGTCGACGAAGCTGTGACCCAAGGGATTGAACTGAGTATCGACTATCGCATTCGCTCAAACTTGAGTTTGACAGGTAACTATACCTATACGGATTCGGAGCAAAAGACAGGTGTTTATAAAGGTAGCCCATTGAATCAATTGCCTAAGCATTTGATCCAAGCGTCTTTCAACTACGAGCCTATTGATAATTTAAGCACTTGGTTGAGGGTGAACTACCGTGGCGAAGAGAGCCAACCGACGACAGGACCTTCATCGAGCAGTTTAATCGCCCCTTCTTATACTCTGCTGGATTTGGGGGCTAACTACCAGTTGAACGATAGCCTGAAATTTAGCGCGGGCATTTATAACGCCTTCGATAAGAAAATTACCCAAGAGGAATACGGTTATATCGAAGATGGCCGCCGTTACTGGTTAGGTATGACTTATAGTTTTTAAATTAAAAATAGCGAGTTATAAAGAAGCCTGCACTTAGCTGGCTTCTTTTTTGATTATTCAAAATTCGGTTTACGAATAAACAGGACGCTGAGATCTTGCTTTGGCGTGAACTGTTTTTGCTGGAATTCAAAGGTGAGTGGGTCAGTTTTTTTAAGCTCACCATCAAAACACAAGCTAATGAGATCTGTGGGCTGGGATTTTTTTAGGGTGAGTTTGAAGTCCTTAATCGACCCTTGCCAGTTATTAGCTGTGACCAAAATATAGCTAAGATGGCTCCATTCGACGCCAATCTCCTGATCTTCACCGTCTTGTTTAATGATAAGGTTGCGCTTCCTAATGCCTTGCTTGGCACTTTCATCTAAACAGGCCAGTTCAGTGTAAGTATCAATAATACTACTGGCAGTATCGGGGATGCCCGTTGAGATGCTTGGCGTGTAGCTATGGCTGATAGCGACAGATTGGCCCGCGGGAAAGGTTTGTTCCCACACAAAGTAATCACTTAGGGTAAAGGTGATTTGTTGGTCCTCATCCAACCATTGTTTGGGGAGCGCGGGTTTGCCCTCGGGGACTTCGGCATATTCGGCAAAGTAAGCGACTTCATCTATCCCCCAACCAAGCTGTTTCAGCTCGGCTGAAATATCGGTTTTATCGGCAAGTTGGGCAACCAGCCTGTGCTGAGTTGGCTGGGTATTACCATTCACTTTAAGGGTGAAATTATCAATGCTGCTGTGATCGGCTGAGCCAAAAAACATCGGTGGCATGGGGAAGGCGATGGGGACGATAAGATCCTGCGAACTGGTGTTGGTAAACACATAATCGACCCTGACTTCGGTCTCGCTGATGAAGAGGGACTCTTTATCCATACTGATATTAGGCTGATATTTCAAGGTAATAGAGCCATTAGCATCGCCAAAACTGCTGTCGTTGGCAGAGGCCGTTTCTCCGTAGACGAGTAAAACTATAGCAAAAAGGGGTATGGCTAAGTGTGCTGACATGTACTTCTTAACTCTAGTTGGATGCTTTAAGTATCAATGGGGAACGATTATTGCGCGCGGGCGAGGTCGATGGCCGCACTTATCGCATTTCGCGCTTGTGGGCTATTTTTCCAGCAAGTAGTGCGCAGCATGCTGGCGACTAAGTTAGCAATATCATCCACTTCGTGTTGGGCGAGTTGTTGTAGCGAGCTGATGCCAATTTCTTCGAAGCGTTTAATTACTGTCGGGCCAACACCTTTGAGTGCTAATAAGGCTTGTTTTTCTTGTTCATTAAAACCCATAACGAATACTCCTTTATTGTTGGGATTGTGCTCAATTAATAGTACTGGGCAAGATTACCTTTAAACCGAGTTAACAAAAAGGCCCTCGAAGGGCCTGTTTAGTCTTTATGAATCAACAATCATCAATAAGTGTTACATATCACAGGGTTTGAGCGGTTTACGCAACTGGGCGCGCACGTTATCCATGCCTGAGTAAAACTCTTTCATCATCAATAGACCCATCATCTTGCCGTTGTCGGTGACGATCAGATTGTCGGGATCTGTTGGGTCGTTTTTGATGGCGCCAATCAGTTTCATTGAGGTCATTTCTTTAAATAAGGCGGTATCTAAATTGACGCCAAAGGTTTCGCGGAAATATTTACGCGATAAACGGCCGGAGAACATGCCCAGCAAAAAGCGATATTGCATCACGTCTTTTTTGCTGTAGTTCTTTTGTTGCTCGACACCCATTTGACCCGCTGCGATGCGTTCTTGGTACTTACGTAGTGAGAAAGTGTTCACATAAAGCGTGTCATTTAAGAAACTAAATGAGCCCGAACCTACCCCTAAGTATTCGTCGTAATCAATAACGTATTCGTCAAATCCTTCGTCATCGGTTTTACCAAATGCCCATGCAGACAATTGATTATATTGACCATTAAGACTGTTTAATATTTGGCGATATTGGTTTGCCATATCCGCTTGCGGCGCAGCTAATTTGCCTTTAACGCTCTTACGGGTTTGATGAGTGATCATCAGCGGATAGGTGGTAATTTGTCTTGGATCTAAGCGTGATGCCATGTCGAGATCGTGTTGGATCACTTCATCGGTTTGGCCGCGGAAACCAAAAATCAGGTCGACGTTGATAATAGGGAACAACTCTTTGGCACCCATGATCTTGTCGAAGGTTTGCTGACCCGTGCCGAATTTATCGAGTCGGTCGGTCATTTTTAAAATATCGTCATTAAAGCTTTGCACGCCGATAGACATGCGATCCACTAAGCCTTTGAGCTGTTTAAAGCCTGGGCTGTCTAAATGCTGCGGATCGGACTCGCAGGAGACTTCTTTAATGCTAGGAAATAGGGTTTTAGCGTGTTCTATGGTACGGGCTAATTCGTCTTCTAATACCGTGGTGGTACCACCACCAATATACATAGATTCAAAGTCATAGCCGAGGGCCTTGACCATTTCCATCTCTTTACGTAATGAGATGAAGTAGGCACGCGCCTTGTCTTCCTTAAACATAAAACGGTGGAAGGTACAGTAAGAGCACAGGGTATGGCAGAAGGGAATATGTGCGTATAGCATATATTTTTTGCCTTCAACCGGTGCTGGCATCATTTCTGCGGAAAGCGTATCGAGGCGAAGATTCTTATCGACATAGTACTGCATGACCCGTTCCATCGAGCCGAGCATCCAGTTAGGGACGGTAATATTCGCTTGATAAGGCGTTGCGATAGCGCCGTTGAGCGTTTGAATAACTGATGACATAACGATTCCTATCTGAGAGTGCTAACCGTAAACACCGAAATTGCTTTAGGTAATTCACGACCACCTAGCGCAATAAGACTACCTCGTATGTAATTGTTAAAACGTGAACTGGTTATAAGTTACGGTTTCCTAACAAGGAAATCACGAGCTTTTTGTTAAGCAGATCATGTTTTAGCGATTGAGAATGCATTTTTATCATGTATTTTTTAGCGGAATTTATTGTAGATTTGCGGGGTTAGCTTACCGCGTCAGTCTAAATGCTGAGATTGAAAATCACCATTCTAGGCATTTTGTTGCTGGCGGATTAGCGCTTGTCTATCCAAGGGACGGCTGTCATCATCCGAACGATAAAAATAACCTCTTGATGTAAAGGGCCCGCTATGTTGGCAAACGTAAACCGCTTCTTCCCGCTGTTGGCACTGATAGGCGCAATGACAGCTTATCTGATGCCGAGTTGGTTTACTGAGCTTAAATCCGCCATAGTGCCGCTGTTGGTGATCATCATGCTATCTATGGGGCTCACTTTAGATCTTCAGGATTTTGCTAATGCCTTCAAACAGAAACGTGCGGTACTCGCAGGACTCGTGCTGCAATTTTCTGTCATGCCGCTCAGTGCATTATTGATCAGCCTGTTATTAGGATTAGATAGGGAACTCACCATAGGCATGGTGCTAGTAGGCAGTGTTGCAGGCGGCACCGCCTCAAACGTGGTCTGTTATTTAGCGAAAGGCGACGTGGCTTTATCGATAACCATGACGGCACTATCAACCTTAGCGGGCGTGGTGTTAACACCACTGATTATTAAGCTGTTGATTGGGGAAATGATCGATATACCCTTCGCCGATATGCTGCTGAGTTTAGTGAAAATTGTGCTGATCCCTGTCAGCTTTGGCGTGATTATCAATCATTTTTTTAAATCGCTGGTGGCTAAAGTCGCTCCTGCATTGCCACTGATTTCTATCTTGGCAATTGTGATGGCGATTACGATTATCGTGGCGTTAAATGCCAATCAGTTTGATAAAGTTGGCCCCATAATTCTGCTGGCCGTGTTCTTACATAATGGCCTTGGTCTCGCATTAGGCTATTTCTGTTGCCGTTTATTAGGCTTTAACCACACAGTTTGTAAAACTATCTCCATCGAAGTTGGCCTACAAAACTCCGGTCTCGCCACTGCTTTATGTATTAAATTCTTTAGTCCTATTTCTGCCATTCCCAGCGCGATATTTTCGATATGGCATAATTTGTCTGGCGCCATGTTGGCGGGATATTGGGCGAGGGAATCGCAAGATTAAGATGTTGCTGTCGAAAATAGACAATGCCTGTGACCTGAGCAAGCGTGGCCACAGGCTTAAATTGCTGTGACTAATTAACCGGTAATGGGGTCTCGACAGGCATGAGTGTTAGCTGCAAGATATTTTCTTGCCGGCTTAATGCCAGTGGCAGTGTGTAGTTGGGAAAGCGTAATCCGAATACAGCACCTTGTTGTAACAAGTGATACAGCTGATCTGTCATGGTAATCGTTAAACTGGCGCAGCCATGTTCATCGACTCTGCCTTCTAGTGGTAAGGCGATTTTATCAGCTAAGGTTAGATACGCCGCCATACGCCAGTGAGAGTTTTCTCCAATATTGTATGTGCTGCCATGCAGTTGGTTGTAGCCTAAACCACAGGCCTGCAAGCTTAATTGGGTTTTGGCCGCTGTTGGCAACGAAATAATCTGTTGTCGCTGCTGTGCCAGAAACTTACCCCACGTCAGGCGATGAATAACTGAGTCAAGTGAGATGGGAACATACTCATCTTGCTGTTTTAGTGCATTAAAGCGGGCAATGCCCTGTTCCAATTTAGTGAGATCGTCTTCATATTCCAGTTGTGCCTTAAGCAGATTATATGCGGGCGTTTTAGCTTGTTCCATGCCAGTTAACGCTGCTTTCTCGTAGTATACCAGTGCTTGCACTTTATCGGCTTCTGCGCCCAAACCGCGCTCTTCCATGCTGCCTAAATGATAGTTAGCGATGGCAACTTGACGCTTAGCACCTTGTAAAAATGCGGCTTTCGCACCGCTGTAGTCATTTTCATTCAACAGTAGGGCGCCGTAGTTTGTCCACGCCGTACCATCATCTGCTGCCATACCCAATTCTAGCCACTTTATGGCTTGCTGGCGTAACTGCGGGATGTCGAGACTTTCTCTTTCGCTGCCGACACTTTGCATCGCCATTAAGTACGCGCGCAGATACTCGCGTGAGGCATTATCCAGATAGAGGTTATCGGGTTGGAGTTCAAAGGCTTGCCCAAAGTAACTCCCCGCTTGCTGCGCCGCAGTGATTGCTTTCGCTAGATAGAACCTTGAGCTGGGATCTGCCGGACTGTGTGCTCGTCCTAGGTTATATAAGGTCGGTAGCTTAAGACCCTGCGCCAGTGCTTCTTCTAACAAGGGGATGGCCTGCGTTTTGCTATCATTATCCAGCGCCATGCTGCCTAGATTATGGCTGGCACGGGCCGAACCTAAGGCTCTGGCTTGTTCATAGTATTGGCTGGCGGTGGCATTGTCTTGCGTGACGCCACGGCCGAGATGGTAGGCTTTACCCAGTAAGAATAACGCCTCAGCATTGTTCTCTGCTGCTTGCTGCTGTGCTTGTTGCAAGAAAGCGTCGTATTGTTGTTGCTCAAATAACTGTTCCAGCGCGGACTTTTCTGCGGTTGCTGCAAAGCTTACGGTCAACAGTAATAGGAGAGTAGCAATAGTGAATATCTTCATAACATCCTTGTCGTTAAGCGGGTACTTGCAAGCGGTAGTGCGATTGAAGTTGGCTAACATAGTGGTTTGTTATGCTACAAGCAAGCCTTGCGGTTTACCACTGTGTTATGGACAGGCGGATGAATTGCAGCGGTAGCACTGCCGTGTGTTGGCGTTACATGGAAGCCGACGATAGCTAATCGTTGATTAGCTGAGTCCGAAGTTTTTTAGTGGTATTTAATATTGTGGGAGTGGGAGATGGGCAATACGTATCTTCATTGCTGAACTATAGGCTTCACGCCCTTATTATTGGTTTAGCACTGTTGACACTGAATCAATTTAATCATTTTTTGGTAAATAATTTTTCTAAAAATACAGTATTAATAATAGGTTATTTTTCTTGGCTGCGATTTATATTGCAGGTGTGTGACTCGCCTTATATCTCATCTAAAAATCTGACAGCCCAATAATTTTTGTTATTAGGCCGCAGATTTAAAAGCTTTTTTCAGGGAGCCTAAACCTAAAGCTTAAAATGCGAGACCACGCCGACGAGTTGTTCCTTCGTCGCGGCCAAAGAGGTTGCGCTATTGAGGGTGGCTTTACCGCTTTGATTCAGTTCATCGACCATTTCACTAATGGTGGTCAGATTACGGTTTATCTCTTCGGTCACAGCGCTTTGCTCTTCTGCTGCGGTGGCAATTTGATTACTGAGCCCATTAATATCGAACACATAAGTGGTCAGGGTATCAAGGTTTTCCGTCACTAGATTGGTGGTATCGGCGGCTTGCTGGCAACTGTGTTTCGTTTGCTCCATTGCGGTTACGGCGGCATTGGCACCAAGATAAAGTTGTTCCAGCATCTGGTTGATTTCTGCGGTACTTGCTTGAGTGCGTGCGGCCAGTGAGCGAACTTCATCGGCGACAACAGCAAAGCCTCGACCTTGTTCACCTGCACGGGCGGCTTCGATGGCTGCATTAAGCGCTAGCAGATTGGTTTGATCGGCAATTTCACCTATTACATTCAAAATCGCGGCGATATGACGGGTATTTTCGTTCATATCATTAATCGCATCAGCAGCGACATCGACTTTAGCGACCAAGGCAATCACAGTGTTGGCAGCTTGTTCAACGGCTTTCTTCGATTTATCCGCTTGCGCATTTGCTTGTTGAGTAAACTGGGCAGCAGATGCTGCATCACCTGCGACATTATGGGCCGTGGCGCTCATTTCAGTCATGGCTGTCACGACTTGGTCGGTTTCAACGGCGTGGATTTGCAGTGCATGATTATTGGCATTTGACTGTACATTCAATTGCCCAATTTGGTCAGACATATGATCCGAGGCTTGGGTAATATCCGAGATAATATGGCGTAGATTATCGATAACGCGATCGAGATCTGTGGCGAGTGAGCAGAGCTCGTTGTCACCCTTAATATTTGTCTTGTGTGTCAGGTCGCCATTGGCTAGGCGTTCTATTACCCGCTTAATGTCATTGACTACCCGGACTAAGCGTTTGCTCATAAAGAGCGCGCTAAGGATCGAGGCGACGATGGCAAATAAAATCAGGCCTAGTAATAGGCTTTCTGCGATAGCAATCTTACTTCCTGCCTGAGCTCCTAACTCATGGTTACGGATAGTGATTAGTGAAACGAGTTGATTGATCTGATCGCTGACTTTAGGGCCGAGTTCACGACGTTCCTGAGTTAATTCAGCTTCTGTTGAGGTGCGTTCAGCAAGCGTAACTTCTTGTCGGTAAAGACGGACATATTGCTCTATCTGTGGCTGTAAAGTCTGAATGTTACGCGCATTTTGCCCCATGAAATTGGTATCAAACTCAGAGAGTTTCGCGACGAGTTGACCAACTTTCTGCTGATGTTCGGTAATGCCTTTTTCATTGTGAACTAACGTCGCTAAACGAATCTCAAAGAATTCAGCACGTATATTGGTAAAGGTTTCAGCTAGTTGGGTATTGTTGACTAAGCGATGGCTAGTTTCACCGAGATCGGTAAAGCTACGATAGGATGAGATACCTATGATGATGAGTAGAATACTCGCGATCACCGAGGGCAAAGCCGTCAGAGTGCTGGTTTTAGCATTATTAAACATAGTGACCTTAAGGATGTAAAACGGATAGAAGAGGTGATGTAATAAAATTACACAATATGGTCATTTTACAGCCTGAAATAAGAGGGCGCAAATTGATGGTTGTTTAAATTACACCGTAAGGCATTGTTTATTAATACTTGTTTTCATATTGTTGCATGTAATCAAACGCTGGGTTGATTATATATTGAGTTGCAAAATAACGTTGAATTCTAACTTATTGTTTTTAATTTATAATTTGTCAAATCTCCTAAATTTCGAAACATAGAAACAACACAGGTATTGCCGCTTGTGAGCGACATCACAGATTGAGTAAATGTTTTAAAATGTATCAATGTTGGCATGAAGAAAAACACCTCGACGCTGCGAGGTGTTTTAATTCAACCGACGGTTTCTTTTATGCGTTGAGACGAGTCAATGATACTAGTCTTTGTATTTCAAGGTGCCGTTAGCTTTGATTTCGTCAAACCACAGGTTGTGATGTTGGCTGGCCCAGTTTTCATCACAGTAGCCTGACACCATACATTCCATACCACCTTCTGACATCACAGTTGCCATGAAGATGTGTACGATAGAGAAAGCACAGATCACGATAGCGCTCACTGAATGCAGTACCAGGGCGATCAAGCTTAATGTACGGCTTGGCTCGAACAGGTTAGGGAAGAGTAATAACATGCCCGAGGCTGAAATGACTAATCCAAACAGGGCAAATGCCCAGAACCACATTTTCTCACCCGCGTTAGCAAAACCTGCATCTGGGTGCTTACCTTTGAACGGACCAAAGTTAATGTAACCGCCTACTACCATGAACCACTTTACGTCGTACATTTTTGGCAGTTGGTTTTTCGCCCATAGGGTGGTCATCAATGCCCAACCTATCATGAAGGGAATCGCCATCACGTCATGGATTTGCTTCGCGCCATAGACGATTGCTTCCCAGATGCCTTCGCCCAACCAAGGTTGGAAGAAGAAGCGACCCGCCAGCAAGGTTAAGCCTGTTAAAATCAACAGTAAGCATGGAATCGCGCCTAACCAGTGGATTGAAACATCAAACTTAGACCAGCGATGCACTAACTTGCCTGAAAAACCATGGTGCAGCTTGGAGATGCCATTCACCTTGATAAATAGGACAAAGATAATGATCATACCGAATAGTGCTGCCATTAAGGCGGGCGCTAACCAGTCGCTACGCAGCTCCAATACTCGTAAATCATAGGTATTGATCGGCTGAGCATGAAACTCACTTTGGGAGGTAGTGTATCCCGTGGCACCATCCTTCAGTTGCGCCCAAATTTGGGCATCAGACTGTTGAACTTGATTCGCCAGTTCATCACCACCATTGGCTATACACACAGCACTAAATAACAGTGCTATGGCTAAACCTATGTGTTTGAACCATTTGTTCATCATACATCTTCTCTCACTTAGTCGCGCCCACCTAGATAGGCGCTAAGCTAAGTCTGTGGACAGATCCTGTTGACCTGAATTAATTCCAAGCCGCGTTTTTAGCACCACGATAAGCCACACGCTCACGGAAGATGCTTGAAACCACTTCGGCATCACCCGCTAACAGGGCTTTAGTAGCACACAGTTCTGCACACATAGGTAGTTTGCCTTCGGCAATACGGTTTGAACCGTATTTTTGGCGCTCTGCATCTGAGTGGTTTTCTTCTGGGCCACCGGCACAGAAGGTACATTTATCCATCTTACCGCGGCTACCAAAGGCACCTTTTTTCGGGAACTGAGGTGCGCCAAATGGACAGGCGTACAGGCAGTAACCGCAACCAATACAGGCATCTTTGTCGTGTAACACTATGCCGTCGTCGGTTCTGTAGAAGCAGTTTGCTGGGCAAACTGCCATACAAGGTGCATCAGAGCAATGCATACAGGCGACAGAGATTGAGGCTTCACCACGTTGACCATCGTTGATCGTCACTACGCGGCGGCGTTGGATACCCCACTCGAGAGCGGAGTCGTTTTCGTTTTTACAGGCAGTGACACAACCGTTACATTCGATGCAGCGCTTGGTATCACACAAAAATTTCATTGTAGCCATAATGGCAATTCTCCTAGCTTAAGCTGCACTTACGCTTTAACAATCTGACAGAGTGATGCCTTGGTTTCCTGCATTTGTGTCACAGGGTCATAACCATAGGTCAGCGCAGTGTTACAAGATTCACCAATAACGTAAGGCACTGTTCCATCTGGATAATTAGGCGCTAAACTTTCTCCGTGCATCACACCCGCAAAGTGATATGGCATAAAGGTAACGCCGGGTTTTACCCTTGGGGTAACCATGGCTTGTACCTTAATACGGCCACCTTCGGCGCCTTCTAACCAGACGTCTTCACCGTTACGAATGCCGCGATCGGCAGCGTCGGCAGGGCTTATCTCAACGAACATTTCCTGTTGAAGTTCAGCCAGCCAAGGGTTGGAGCGAGATTCTTCACCACCACCTTCGTATTCAACCAGACGACCCGATGTCAGTACCAACGGGTACTTGCCGCTCATGTCTTTGTCTTGGATAGACTTATACAGCGTAGGGAGACGGTGTACTTGCATGTCGTCATAGGTTGGGTATTTCGCCACTAAGTCACGACGTGCTGTGTATAACGGTTCACGGTGCACAGGGACTTGGTCAGGGAAAGTCCAAACAATACAACGAGCTTTAGCATTACCAAAGGGGATACAACCGTGCTTGATCGCCACGCGCACTATGCCGCCTGACAAATCTGTTTTCCAGTTTTTACCTTCGGCTTCCGCTTTTTCCTCTGCCGTCAGATCATCCCACCAACCCAATTGTTTGAGCATATCGGCAGTAAATTCTGGGTAACCGTCTTGAATTTCAGCGCCTTTAGAATAAGTGCCATCGGCTAAAATGCTTTGACCCTTATATTCAACACCGTAACGGGCGCGGAAGTTACCACCGCCGTCTTTAACGTGTTTGGCTTGGTTATAGAGGATTTGAGTGCCAGGGTGTTTAGCTTCTGGCGTGCCCCAACATGGCCAAGGTAAACCGTAGGTTTCGCCTTTAGCTGGGCCGCCTGCGGCTTCCAACGTCTTGTTGCTGAAAGTGCCCCAGTTTTGGGTGTGTAACTTGATACGCTCAGGGCTTTGACCTGTCATACCGATAGTCCACATACCGCGGTTGATTTCACGGGTGATTTCTTCAATCACAGGTAAACCATTTTCAATCGCGATGCGTTTAGTGTACTGCTCGGCAATACCCAGTTTTTGGGCCAAACGGTACATGATTTCGATGTCGGTTTTAGACTCGAACAGCGGCTCGATGACTTGCTCACGCCACTGGATAGAACGGCCTGAGTTAGATACTGAACCGTGA
Source organism: Shewanella sp. SM74 (assembly GCF_025653725.1). Lineage (NCBI taxonomy): Bacteria > Pseudomonadati > Pseudomonadota > Gammaproteobacteria > Alteromonadales > Shewanellaceae > Shewanella > Shewanella sp. SM74. Next base: position 29,805 of record NZ_JAKKRZ010000033.1, read on the forward strand.
GTCTCAAACTGAGTTGCCGCAGGCAGTAGATATACGCCATTCTTACGACGGTGCATAACACCTGCCATCGTTGGGAATGGGTCGACAACGACGACTGTGTCCATCTTGTCTAAGGCATCACGCACTTCACGTTGACGGGTTTCAGTGTTGACCGATTGTCCCCAGAAAAACGCCATACGGATATTATCTTTCTGCGCTAATTTGCTCTTATCTTCTAACACACCATCGTGCCAACGAGAACAAGGGATACCCGGTGTCGTCATTGGATCTTTGCCAAGGTAGGCTGTTTGATCGAAACGACCTTTCACCCATGCCATGTCCAGATCCCAAACATGGGTCCAGTGACTCCATGCTGCTGAGGTCAAACCGTAGTAACCGGGTAAGTTATCAAATAACAAACCTAAGTCAGTTGCGCCTTGTACGTTATCGTGGCCACGGAAAATGTTAGTGCCGCCGCCTGAAACGCCCATGTTGCCCAGTGCTAATTGCAGAATACAATAAGCGCGAGTGTTGGCATTACCCACGTGGTGTTGAGTTCCACCCATACACCAAATCACAGTGCCAGGACGGTTATCAGCCATTAATTTAGCCGCTTGATAAACCTCGGCTTCGCTCACGCCAGTGATGTTTTCGACTTCTTTAGGTGGGAACTTCTTCACTTCAGCACGGATACTTTCCATCTCGAAAACGCGGTGCTTGATAAAGGTTTTATCTTCCCAACCATTTTCAAAAATGTGCCATAACATACCGTAAATAAAAGGAATGTCAGTGCCTGGGCGAATTGCACAATGCAAGTCTGAATGCGCTGCAGTGCGAGAGAAACGTGGGTCAACGACGATGATTTTGGCGTTGTTTCTTTCTTTAGCGATCAGAATATGTTGCATCGAAACGGGATGCGCTTCTGCTGGGTTTGCCCCGATCAGGAAGATGGCATGAGCATTCTGGATATCGTTGAAAGAGTTCGTTTGCGCACCGTAGCCCCAAGTGTTAGCAACACCGGCTACCGTGGTAGAGTGACAAATACGAGCTGAATGGTCGACGTTGTTTGTGCCCCACATAGCCGCTAACTTGCGGTACATGTAACAACCTTCGTTAGAAAACTTAGCGCTACCCATGAAGTACACTGAGTCTGGGCCAGATTCTTTACGAATGTTGAGCATTTGGTCGCCCACTTCGTTAATAGCATCTTCCCAAGAGATTTTTTTCCACTTGCCATCAACCAATTTCATTGGATATTTCAGGCGTTTTTCACCATGACCATGTTCACGCAGTGCAGCACCTTTCGCGCAGTGACCGCCAGCGTTGAATGGGTGGTCAAATGCGGGTTCTTGGCCCGTCCACACACCATTTTGTACTTCGGCATACAGGCCACAACCGACGGCGCAGGCACTACAAATAGTACGTTTGATTTCGATTGGCGCATCATGCGGTACTTCTTTGGCTTCGACACGACGCATCATGCCTGTGCCCATCAGAGATGCTGCGGCAATACCACCAGTAGCGATACCTGCGTGCTTCATAAATTGACGACGGCTGATGCCTAACGCCGGTTTGTCTGCCACTGTGGCAACATTAGACTTGCGAGTTAACTTCATCGCTGACTTCTCCTAGATTAGCTGCGCAAGCTATCGTAATAGCTGCTGATATGCGCAGTTTCGTGGTAACCCTTTGACTCTTTAGTGGTTACCTTGCTGCTCTCGCTGACCTGTGCCACGCTCATGCCGGTTGCGGCAATGGCGGCACCCGCTACGCTGCCGACGGTGAGCGCTTTGAGCAAAGATCGGCGAGATAAATCGCTGGGTTGCTGCTTCATGCTGACTCCTGAAATTAGGGTTTAGTTTTTGAGATCGCACGGCTTTTTGTGGGGTTCATCTTGTTATCAAAAAGTGAAGATTAGCGGCGGAAAAGATAATGAAATCATCTTGTTTACCATCAATCATCGCGCGTGACGGCAATATAGTAGGAAAGGGTTGAGTAGGAATTGATCTAGGACAGTTTGCAGCCCTGAAATCGGCGGCCGTTCTCTTAAAGCGTTAACTCGCTCATAGTTTAGTGAACTACTAGGGAAGAGGGCGTTGGCGGATTTTTGTATCTCGCTGTTTCAGTTGTTAATTTTTTGTACTGTTGAATTAATGCGAGGGGTATCAGTGCGAATAAAAAACACCCCGCGAGGCGGGGTGTTTTGAGGATGTAAAAGCTGCGGTTTAACTTAGTCTTTATACTTTAAGCTGCCGTTGGCTTTGATTTCGTCATACCAGAGATTATGGTGTTGGATTGCCCAGTTTTCATCACAATAGCCTGACTTCATACACTCCATACCGCCTTCGCTCAGTACGGTCGCCATCCAAATATGCACTATAGTAAAGGCAATCAAGATAATGGCGCTGATAGAGTGGATCAGCAGCGCGCCCATAGAGGCTTCGCGGGGTAAATCTAAGCCTGGTAATACCAACATGATGCCAGATACGCTGATGAATAAACCAAACAACATCAGGGTCCAGAACCACATTTTTTCACCGGCGTTAGCGAAACCACTGTCAGGGTGCTTACCTTTGAACGGGCCAAAGTTGATATAACCACCTACCACTAAAAACCATTTCAAATCATACATCTTGAAGGTTTGTAACGGCATCCATTTCACCACACATACAGCCCAAGCCGCGATAAAAATGGGACCTGCCCAATCGTGGATTGTTTTGCTGCCATAGATCAATGGCGCCCAAAGGTCGGGGCCTAACATTGGCTGTATGACATGCTTACCTAACATTATGGTTAGACCGGTAAACATCAGTGCCAGACAGCTGCTCGCCATGATCCAATGGATCCACAGATCCGCCTTTGACCAGCGCGAAACCATCTTGCCTGAAAAGCCATGACTCAGTTTTGATGGACCATTCACCAGATAAAATAATAAGAAAGCACCAAACACACCTACCACGGCTAGCGCCATGACTGGGGTTAAGTATTCATTTCTCAGTTCTTTACCTTGGTTACCGGCAACGTTAATCAACACCCCAGTATCTATCCCTTTGGCAGTGGTATAGCCGGCATCGCCTGCTTTTACTGCTCGCCAAAGATCGGCATCGCTGGTTTGCGCTTTCGCCTGTTGTTGACTCGATTGCTGATCACTTGCGTGTACTGGGTTTGAGCTCATGACTGAACCTAATCCCAATCCCATGACGAGCACCAACAGAGCAAACAGACTGCGCAGTGATTTGTTTAACTGTTTGTTTAACATTTTCACTCCTTGCCAGAGGTTAGGGATTTCTCCCTAACCCTCGCTCTGCTTAGTTAATCTCACCTGTCTTGGGGTTGTAACCCCAAATCACGTTAGGATTGCCTCGAGAGGCCATACGTTGACGGTAAATGTTTGATACCACTTCCGCATCACCTGCGAGCAGCGCTTTAGTAGAACAAAGCTCTGCACACATAGGTAACTTGCCCTCAGCAATACGGTTGGCACCGTATTTTTTACGCTCGGCTTCGGAGAAGGTTTCTTCTGGGCCACCGGCACAGAAAGTACACTTGTCCATCTTGCCACGACTACCAAAGGCAGTCTTTTTCGGGAATTGCGGTGCACCAAATGGACAAGCATAGAAGCAATAACCACAACCGATACAAGTATCTTTGTTGTGTAGCACTATGCCGTCTTCGGTGCGGTAGAAACAATCTGCCGGACATACGGCCATGCAGGGAGCATCAGTACAGTGCATACAAGCCACTGAAATTGAGGCTTCGCCAGGTAGACCATCGTTGATCGTCACCACGCGGCGACGTTGAATTCCCCACTCGAGAGCGGAGTCGTTTTCGTTCTTACATGCAGTGACGCAACCGTTACACTCGATGCAGCGCTTGGTGTCACACAGAAATTTCATGACTGCCATAATGGCTTATCTCCTCATCAAGTAGGTTAGGCTTTGCTGATTTGGCATAGGCTGGACTTAGTTTCTTGCATCTGAGTCACAACGTCGTAGCCATAAGTTAAAATAGTGTTTGCAGATTCGCCTATCACGTAAGGCACAGTGCCTTCTGGATAGTTTTTCGCTAGGCTTTCGCCTTCAAACACCCCAGCAAAGTGGTATGGCATAAAACATTCACCGGCAATAACGCGCGGTGTCACCATAGCCTTAACCGTGATTTTGGCGCCTTCTGGACCATGAACAAAAACATTGTCACCGTCGCGAATACCGCGATCCGCTGCATCAGCAGGGTTCATTTCGATGAACATTTCTTGTTGTAGTTCAGCTAACCAAGGGTTAGAACGGGATTCTTCACCACCACCTTCATATTCCACTAGGCGGCCTGATGTGAGTGCCAATGGGAAGTCTTTAGCAAAATCCTTGTCTTGAATTGACTTATACAGTGTCGGTAAGCGTGCAACCATACGATCTTCGTATGTGGGGTATTTAGCGACTAAGTCACGACGAGGCGTGTAAAGTGGTTCGCGGTGGCGTGGAATATCGTCTGGGAATGTCCATACAATACAACGAGCTTTGGCGTTACCGTAAGGGATACAGCCGTGCTTGATAGCAACACGTTGGATACCGCCGGAAATGTCAGTTTTCCAGTTTTTGCCTTCGGCGTGTTTTTTCTCGTTTTCGGTCAGGTCATCCCACCAACCTAATTGCTTAAGCATATCGGCGGTAAATTCAGGATAGCCATCTTGGATCTCACTGCCTTTAGAGTAAGTACCTTCGGCAAGAATATTATTGCCTTCATGTTCCACACCATAGCGAGCACGGAAGTTACCGCCACCGTCTTTCACATGTTTGGCTTCGTTATACAGAATCTGGGTACCAGGATGTTTCATCTCTGGTGTGCCCCAACAAGGCCAAGGTAAGCCGTAGGTTTCGCCTTTGGCTGGACCGCCAGGGGCTTCTAGGCTGTCAGCATCAAAAGTACCCCAGTTTTCTTGGTGCATTTTTAAACGCTCTGGGCTTTGTCCGGTATAACCGATAGTCCACATACCTGTGTTAAATTCGCGGGTAATATCTTCAATCAAAGGCTCTTCACCATTGACTTTAATATGCTTGAATAGCTCTTTATCTATACCCACTTTTTTGGCGAGTTTGTACATGATCACATGATCAGGCAGGGATTCGAACAGGGGTTCTATGACCTTAGAACGCCATTGTACTGAGCGGTTAGTCGCAGAGATTGAACCGTAGGTTTCAAACTGGGTTGCCGCAGGAAGTAAATAAACCCCATCTTGACGTTGGTGCATAACACCCGCCATGGTTGGGAATGGATCGACAACGACGACGGTGTCCATTTTGTTTAAGGCTTCACGCACTTCACGGCCACGGGTTTCAGTGTTGACCGATTGTCCCCAGAAGAACGCCAGACGAATATTGTCTTTTTGCGCTATCTTGGTTTTATCTTCTAACACGCCATCGTGCCAGCGCGAACAAGGAATACCCGCAGAGGTTTGCGGTTTTTGTCCTAGATATTCGCCTTGATCGAAACGGCTCGCTACCCAATTAGGGTCGAGATCCCACACATTATTCCAATGGGCCCAAGCGCCAGTCGTTAAACCGTAGTAACCCGGTAAGTTATCAAATAACAAACCAAAGTCGGTTGCGCCTTGCACGTTATCATGGCCACGGAAAATGTTAGTGCCGCCGCCAGGTACACCCATGTTGCCAAGTGCTAACTGTAAAAGACAGTAGGAGCGAGTGTTCGAGTTACCCACGTGATGCTGAGTACCACCCATACACCAAATAATGGTGCCGGGTTTGGTTTCAGCCATCATTTTGGCGACGCGGTACATCTGCGCTTTTGGTACACCCGCAACCAGTTCAACTTCTTCTGGGGGGTATTTTTTCACTTCTTCGCGGATACGATCCATGCCATAGACACGGTGTTTGATAAACTCTTTATCTTCCCAGCCGTTTTCAAATATGTGCCATAACAGGCCATAAATGAAGGGGATGTCTGTGCCAGGACGGATATGCACGTACTCGTCAGATTTCGCTGCAGTACGGGTGAAACGTGGATCAACAACGATGATTTTGGCACCGCGTTCTTTACCAATCAAAATATGCTGCATGGCAACAGGATGCGCTTCACTGGGGTTTGCCCCAATAAACATGATGCACTTAGAGTTGCGAATATCGTTGATTGAGTTGGTTTGCGCACCGTAGCCCCAAGTGTTAGCAACACCGGCTACCGTGGTAGAGTGACAAATACGTGCAGAATGGTCGACGTTGTTCGTACCCCACAGTGCCGCAAATTTGCGATATAAATAAGCTTGTTCGTTAGAGAACTTAGCGCTACCCATAAAGTAGACTGAATCTGGGCCTGACTCTTGACGAATTGAAGCCATTTTATCGCCGACTTCATTAATCGCTTGATCCCAAGAGATCTTTTTCCATTTTCCGCTTTCTAACTTCATGGGGTATTTCAGGCGTTTTTCGCCGTGACCATGTTCACGCAGTGCAGCACCTTTCGCACAGTGACCGCCAGCGTTGAACGGGTGATCGAATGCGGGTTCTTGACCCGTCCATACACCATTTTGTACTTCTGCATACACACCACAACCTACGGCACAGTGAGAACAGATGGTACGTTTGACTTCGGTGGGAACATTATGGCCAATATCTTCTTGGGCCTGTGCTTTACGCATCATGCCTGTGCCAAGCATGGACGCCGCAGCGATCCCTCCTGTGGCAAGACTTGCCGATTTTAAGAATTGACGACGATTGAGACCCAGTGCTGGCGCTTTAGCTTCGACAACCTGGTCTGTTTTGCGGGTTAATCGCATCACACACTCTCCTCTATTTTAGTTTTAAAGCGACGCATAATAGCTACGAATATGGTCGGTTTCGCGGTAGTTCTCACTTTTAGGCTCTGTGGTCGCTGCCGTTTTTGTCGAAGCTAACGCTTGACTACTCACCGTGACCACTGCGCCTGCCGCACTGCCGAGTGCCAATGCTTTAAGCAATTGACGACGGCCCATGTCGGAAGCTGGCTTCTTCATAGTGTCTCCTTGTGTTACTGGATAAGGTGGTACAAACGGCTACCACCTCGGTTATTGTGGAAGCCTAAGCTTCCGTTATTGTTGCTAAGGTGAACATTAATCTCACCTTCGTAGTTTGAACTCATCTCTAACATTTACATTTAGCACGCACATGCCGCGCTATCACTCAGTTTAGTCTTAGTTCATTAACTCTACTGGTTTTGCTAAATCGCTGGTGGCTGGCTGTAAGTCTGCGCTGCCTGGGCAATTGACTGGAATATCTAAGCTTAATTGCTCAAAAGCACTGGCTTCCATTGCAAAAAAAGCTTTTGCTAGCTGTGCAACCGTGGCGTAAAACGCCGCACTTGGCGCTTTGGCTAAATTGTCGCAAAAACGGCCAATCCAGCTGCCGATATGGCGTTGGTAAAAAGCCAATTGGCGATAACTTGGCGCTTCTAAAATCAGGGTTCCCATCACTTCACACAGGGCTGCAACGTGATCTTCGGGTTCCTTGACGTTGTCTTCGCGTTCAAACCCTAGTTGCATTAAGTCTTGGCGTAGCAATGCCAGTGGTTTATCCATCAATGAGCCCGTCATAAACCAGCTGCCGTAGGGCAGGATCTCACCGCAACCTACACCGAGGAAGAGGGCAAAATACTCGTCTTCTAGTTGTGCGCTGTTGAACTGCTGTGCGGCGAGTTGGAGTGATAACCAAGCTTTAGTCATCTCGTTGTCTTCATTGGCATCAATTTCAAGATTGGCCAAAAAGTGTAGCAGTTCAGGGCTTGGCTGACGGCGCAATAGGGCGGCTAACAGTTGATAGATATCGGCTCTCAACTGATCGTTTTCTGAAACTTGTCTTACTGATTCGGTCATAGCGGATCTCTTATCGCAGTTGCTTTTCAGGATCTTGAAGAATGTCTTCAAACATGTCTTTTACCCGGCAGTCTCCACACATTTTCAAGCGTTCAATATTGGCAGAAAATGCGCTGTGCGCGCCGACCATATCCAGCATCCGATGCACCATAGATTGGGTCGCAAAAGGAGAGCCGCAGCGAATACATTCGAAGGGGGCTTCTTCTTTCAGGGTGTGTTGTTGCTGACGGGCAGCTTTATCAAAGTTAATTTGTGGCGTAAGGCTTATCACTTTTTCAGGACACGCTGCCTCACATAAACCGCATTGCACGCAGTTTTGCTCGATGAAGTGTAGTGCAGGTTTGTCGCCACCATCTTGTAATGCCATCGTGGGACAAATTGCCACGCAGGACATGCACATAGTGCACTTTTCGACATTCACGCTGACTTTGCCAAAGGGAATGTTGTTGAGGCTAAGGCAAGTATCGATTTCACCCGCTTGGCTATTGAGGTGATCTATCGCTTCAAATAGCGTATTGCGTTTAGTGGTTGAAGCAAATGCAGCGGGCACGATCACGGGCCAATCTAAGCTGATATCGAGCATCGCATCTAAATCGGCAAGCATGTTTGGGTCGATGAGGCTGATACGTTGCGGCTGGCCCATCTCATCTAAAATACTGTTGGCTAACGAAAGCTCGCCTTTAAGCATTTGTGTAAGAGTTGGCGCCGTGGCGTCGGTATTGAGGATCAGCACTTGGCGTGCGCCCCATGCGAGTACCGACAGCCAATGATCTAAGCTAGCAACAGTAATTTCTTCTAGGGCGACGGGGATAATATCACCCGCTAGATCGTCGGTAATAAAGTCGGCGCCGACGGCATTATCGTGGAACAAAATCACCGGTGCGGTTTGGGCTTGCTCGCGGAAACGACTAACGACTTTGTTCAGATATGAATGTAAAGCCTGCGGCGTCGGTAAATCGTAACTGATGGCACCCGTTGGGCAAGCGCTGGTACAACTGCCCGCGCCGTGGCAAAGGTATGGGTCGATTTCAATTTTCTTCGCCACGCTACTAATCGCATCGGCTGGGCAAAAGTTAAGGCAACGATTACAACCATTGATGCCATTGCGGTCATGGGCACAAATATCTGGGTTGATTTTGACGTAGCGAGGCTTGTCGAATTGGCCGACGAGATCGGGAATTTGAGCGAGGGCATCTTCGAGTTTCTCAGTGTCTTGACCGACATAGAAATAACCGGGTGGCAGCATTTCTAAGTTCAAACAAGCTGTGCTGCTCAAATCGAGCACGATATCGAAATGGGGTTTACGAATCGACACTAAACTGAGTTCGGCCGCGCCATCTTGATGTTCAACACTGACTTGGAATTGGCCTAAAAAGCCTTTTACGCCAATGAGTTTGTTGTAGTAACTTTCGACATCGGTTGCCGCCGCCATCACACGCTCAAGGTGCGCTTCGTCTTGGCTGGTAATGGCTTCATTGGCTAAAATCACGCGATGGGCCATAGTGGACAATTTGTCCGCGGCGAGGCGAGCCAGATCTTCTGGGCCGATAATAAGGACATTGCCTTCGGTGGTGTAGCTGACGGTTGGCGGGATCAGATTCTGCAACATCTGAGTTTGCGCTAACACCTGTTGCCGCGCTTGTTTTAACGCTTCTTGGGTTTGATTGGTCATCAAATGAGTGCTCACATTGCGTTCCTGAACAGTACTTTGGCTGTTTCTTGTTTTACTGTATCTGGGCAGATTTAGGCGGCTGGTAATAAGTAAGTCATTGCCTTTTCTGCTTTTATCTAAGCTTTTTTATGCCTTAGTACAGCAATTCACATACCAAAGTTACGGACATTAAAATTAGCTAAACTGACGTTAAACAACTCGGGTTTGGACCTGAGCCGAGGGCTCTGGTGCATTTTGGGGTAGGTCATCAATCTCCCCATCCAAATTGTCCGCTATCGGCTCTGCTGCCAATTCGGTGTCGACTGCTTGAGTCGTGGTTTCGCTTACATCAAGACTAGCGGATGGATTAGTTTCTGCAGCTTGTTTAGCTAAGGTTAATTCTTCATCCGGCGTTTCGCTGTCTTTGGTGATGTAGCGGAAGACTTTTTGCGCTAATTCTGCTGAAACTTCGGCGCTGAGTTTGGGCTGATTACTGTAATCGAGCGCATATTCCAAAAGCCCATCTATCTCGTTGAAATGCGGTTGTTTCCACAGCGCTCTCAGTGCCGCAGATTTCGCCGCCGGATCAACATTCGCGCCCATAAAACTCGCAAAGCTACCGCCAATTTCAATTTCGTCAGGATTAGGTAAATCCGCCGCAGTGAGCATGCGATTCGGATCGTCATGCTCGGCAGTATTAGGTTCAATGGCTGACTCTGTGGGTTGAAGCTGCTCAACTGCCATAGTGGGCTCGGTTACGATGGTCTCCTGAGGTGTGATTTCCCCGTCAGCTCGCGCTTCCTCTGCTGCAACTTGTTCGCGCCGTTGGTTCCAGCGACTCAGTAGCCCGCCTGTTTTTTGTATGGATTCAGCCATTAGTCCCTCCGCAATGGATCGTGACTCGGGCCTTGATTATTACGGCCATCGACATGTTTACGGCGATGAGCGGCAATTTCGACTTCACCATATTGGGTGATAAAGGCTTCAATCCAACAAGCGATAGCTTTTGGCATCAATAAGTTGAGGACAGGGGTATTGCCCTCAAGACAACCCGCCGCGACATTCTGATCCGCCGATAATGCCGCCGGTATCCAAGTGCCATCGGCCGTTTCATCACATACTAAATACAGCATGGCGTTATCTAAATCGAGATTGAGGCGATAGCTGGCGCGTTCGTCTTTGTGCAGTTCGAGTAGCACTAAGGTTGCATCGTCTGGGGCTTGATGGGTGGCGGGAAGTAGGTGATCAATTTCCCATTGTACTGAGGTCCAGCGGCCAACTTGCTTCTCTACTTTCTTGAGTGAAACGTACATAGGCCAAACACTAGTTGTATGTTGCATTGTCTCTCCGTCTCAGCCGTGTTGATGGACAAACCGTAGAGTGAACGGTTCGGTTTTACCAACAAATTGCGATAAAAGGTCACTGCAATATTGGTGCCAGTAAACATAGTGGATTAGTTTGAGCTAGATCATCAAAAACACCCTATAAATTGGACATTTTGTCCAGTGCAGGATTTTGTTTGGGACATAAAAGGGCTAATGAAAAATCAGCATTGCGGCAGATCACGCATTTAACCCCAATTTTTATGTCTAGGTATAAATATTGCTATGCTCTGGCCATGACTCGTTAAGCGGTAACATTATGATCTCTGAAAATATCACTATTCCTGATAACAACATGAGCACAGATAGCGAAATAGCGGCAGCCAATCCTTCTCAAAAAACTCAGCATCAGTGTTCTTTTGTGAGAACTCAAGTGGAAGTACCGCTAACCATTGCTGTAAAAGCAGTGAATGAAGCCGGGGAAGTGTTGGATAAATTTGTCGCCTGCGAACGTCCGCTTACCGTGTATTTGAACTGGCGACCAATAGTGACACTTATGACCCTAGGGGCGAAACCTGAGTCACTGGCGTTAGGTTATCTTAAGAACCAAGGCTTTATTTCGGATGTCAGTCTATTGGACTCGGTTATTGTCGATTGGGATGTTAGTTCTGCAGCCGTGGTTACCCGTGAACAAACCGCCGATCTGGATGAGAAACTCTCCGAAAAAACGGTGACATCAGGCTGTGGTCAAGGCACGGTTTATGGCAGTTTTATGCAAGATTTAGACGGCATCAATTTACCAACGCCAAGTCTTAAGCAAAGCACCCTTTATAGCTTATTGAAAAATATCAACGAATATAATGAAACCTATAAAAATGCGGGTGCTGTACACGGTTGTGGCTTGTGCGAAGACGATAAAATTATGGCTTTCGTCGAGGATGTTGGCCGTCATAATGCCGTAGATACTTTGGCTGGGGATATGTGGCTGACTCAGGATCGCGGCGATAATAAGATATTTTATACCACTGGCCGCTTAACTTCGGAAATGGTGATTAAAGTCGCCAAAATGGGGATCCCTATTTTGCTATCACGCAGTGGCGTGACTCAGATGGGCTTAGCACTAGCGCAGCAGTTGGGTATTACTATTATTGCCCGCGCCAAAGGTCGTCACTTTTTGGTGTACCACGGTAGTGAAAATCTGCAGTTTGATGCCAATACGGCTCCTTAGCCTCAAGTCAGCTAAGACTTACATGCAGTAACGAAGAATAAGACAAGGAAACAAGATGACGTCTGCCAGTGAATTGGTCTACATGAGCGCGAAGCAAGTGGCCGAGTATTTAGATCTTAATGAGAAAAAAGTCTACGCCATGGCTAATGACAGAATTCTCCCCGCCACTAAAATCACCGGTAAATGGCTATTTCCGAAAGTGTTAATCGACCGTTGGGTAATGGATTCTTGCCACAGTGGCATGCTGACCGACCGTTTATTGATCACTGGTAGTGACGATCCACTATTATCTATGCTGGTGGCGCGTTTGATGGCGCAAGTTGGTAGCCGTGAGTTGATAAGCTACAGCGCAACAGGTTCACGCTTAGGGTTAGAGTTGCTTGCTAAAGGTTATGCCGATGTGTGCACCTTACACTGGGGTAGTATGGAGGATAGAAATATTCGCCACCCAGCTTTACTTAAAGGTTATAACAACCATCAGCAATGGATCATGGTGCATGGTTACTCCCGTCAGCAAGGGTTGATCATGCGTGCCGATATGCACCACAGATGCCAAGAAGAAGATAAAGTCGTGAACTTGCCTTGGCGTTGGGTGAGTCGTCAGGGGGGCGCAGGTAGCCAACAGCACTTAGAGCATTGGTTGTTAAAGCAAGGTGCTCGCTTAGATCAACTTAATGTCGTGCTAACTGCCTATAGTGAACGCGAGTTGGCGGGTTATATCGCTAGGGGTGATGCCGATATTGGTTTTGGTTGTCAATCTGTGGCTTTGGAAAGTGGTTTAAGTTTCGTGCCACTGATTAAAGAGTCTTTCGATTTCGTTATGCCGCAAAGCATTTACTTCCGTCGTCAGCTTCAACAACTTTTTACTATGTTGGCGAGTGGTCACTCGAGGCAAATGGCGGCACTACTTGGTGGCTATGATCTTACAGACTGTGGACAACTGCTATGGAGTGCGAGCTAATCCACTCAACTTGGTAATGGATTAAGGTGAATAGAGTTGAATGGTCTCTGAACTACTTATTACTGCTACTACATGCTGATATCTAATGGAGCCAGTTACTAACGAATAAGTATCAAAGAGACCCTCTTTATATTGCTGATTACGTTGTTTCGACTTTCTATGATGGGTTGATGGGTTGATGGGTTGATGGGAGGCAACTACTATATATAGGTAAAGTGTCTTCATCGCTAAATACACTCGGAGTGTCATCTTCTTCTGTTGTTCCCCGTCATTCTCCCATTAACGACTCTATATAAAAGTGGAGGTGAGATATTCCAGTTCGAGCAGCCGTTATTCTCATTTAAATCTGATAGCACTCATGCTCATGATCCCTTTGTCTTGATACTGTACGCTGGTAATCAATTGGGCCAAATGACAGATAAAGTGCTATTTTGTGGATAACTTTGGGGGTAAGTGGTGGGTATCTTGTGGCTAGATTAGATAATTAGAATTAACTGCAAATTTCCTTAAAATAGGGGTTGCACAAAATCTTCTGCTCCCTATAATGCGCATCCACTGACACGGCAGACAGCGTTAAGCAGCCTGATGTGACAGTTCATCGATGAGTTTACTGATTGATGAGTGTTGAGAAAGTTTGCAAAAACTCCTTGACGCGAAACGGGAAATGCGTAGAATACGCAGCCCTAGCCAACTGGAAGCGTTCGACGCTCAGTGTGGTACTCAAGTTMTCTTACGAATATTGAGTTGCTCTTTAACAAGATAAAACAAGAAATCTGTGTGGACACTCACAGGTGTTGAGTTAATCGAAACTGCTTAACCTTCGGGTTGGCAGTCAAAAATTTAAATCAATGTAACAATGAGTGTTCATAGYAATATGTACAGTTTGTTTCTTTAGTTAGAAACAAAAAATCAGAATTCATTGAGCCGCTGAAGTCGCAAGACGGAAGCACCAAAACTTTAATTGAAGAGTTTGATCATGGCTCAGATTGAACGCTGGCGGCAG
>NZ_JAKKRZ010000034.1:0-40297 GCF_025653725.1 Shewanella sp. SM74
CATTGGCACATCGAGAACCTGCAACACTGGGTGCTTGACGTCACTTTTAGGGAAGACTGTTCAAGGATTGGTGACCGTGAAAACGCGAAGAAGATGGCGCTATTTCGTCGTATCGTGCTGAACCTTTTAGAGCAGCATCCGCTAAAAGCCAGCAAACCAACCAAGATAAGAAAAGCTGCATGGAATGGCGATTTTAGGAGCGATATTTTCTTTGGTTAAGAGATTTAACAAAGCTTAATCCCGCCCTGCGCTGGCAACCAATGAGAAGCTGATAAAACTCAATAAGGCTAATAGGATACCAAAGCCAAGTGCGGGTAAATATTTCATGTAAGGTCTCTCTATTCGCAGGTGAAATATGCTGTCTCGTCTCCCGAAAACCACAGCATGCAAGGTATAAAGGAGTAAAGAGACTTTAACTACAATAGCAGCCTAAATTTCCCTTAGCTATTAAGACCATAGTCTTATGTCTACCACAAACTTGTGCGCAATAAACGAGATGAAATCCAGTATCAAGTTAGTGTTTTCTCGGATAATCAGTGGATAAGCTTTTAAAATTACTAGATTAATCAAATTTCAATCTTATCGCTTAGTGATATCACCCACAATTTGCCCATGTGTTTGGGTGAAATAGACTAGCCAATTTCACCAATAACGCTTAGGATCGGAGTTGCATTTTTTAGCCAACATATTGTGGAGTATCAAAACATTATGGGTATCAGAGCCATAGTCGTAGACACAGCAGGCACCACGACAGACCTAAACTTTATCCAAGATGTACTATTCCCCTATTCTGTCAAAGCCTTGCCAGACTTTTTAGAACAGAACCAACACAATGTATTGGTTGAAAACTGTATTTGTGACACTAAAGATATCGCCCTAGAGCCCGAGGCTGACTTAGCGCGTGTAACTGAGATCCTGCAACAGTGGGTCAACGAAGACCGTAAAGCTACGCCACTTAAAACCTTACAAGGGTTAATTTGGAAACAAGGCTATGCCCATGGCGAATTTAAGGGCCATATCTTCCCGGACTTTATTGAAGCGGTGAAACGTTTTAGCGCACAAAATCTGCGTATTTACAGTTTTTCATCCGGCTCTGTCGACGCGCAAAAACTGTTGTTCGGCCACAGTGACGGCGGCGATTTAACTGAAATGTTTAACGGCCATTTCGACACTCGCACGGGCAACAAATTAGATAAGCAGGCTTACTGCAATATCCTCAACACCATCAGTTTAAGCCCCAAACAAGTACTGTTTGTGTCTGATGTTATTGAAGAATTAAAGGCTGCCGACGCTGCGGGCATGATGACCTGCCAAATGGTTCGCGACAGCAAGCAACGCACTGGCGAGTTCCGCAAAATCAGCAGCTTCGATGAGCTGCTGATTGAATAATGCGATTGTTGAATAACGTGATGGTTGAATAACGTGATGGTTGAATAACACGATAGTCAGCTCAAGCTAGCCGATAAAACGAAAGCGACCTTGTGGTCGCTTTTTTATTAATTGACTCAATTGCCCTTCACCGCCAACGGAAACGCGGCCGAGATACATTTTTCCACCTCAAAACGATAACCATAATCCGCATTCTTATCGGGTGTGATCAACAAAATCTCGTAATCATTTAATTCAATCACATTCGACTCGGCAGGCTTTTTACAACGCGAGCGGCCATTGGCTTCAAGTGAAAATGCGAACGTAGCTAGCCATTGCCGCACTAAGTACTGATATTGAGTTCGCACCGAGGCGTAGGCCTTTTTGCGCTCTTCCTCTTCCAGCTCGCCGTCATCATTACTATTCTCAGCCTTGCTCGATTTATCGCTTTCAGAGTCAAGAGCAGTCTGAGTTAGCTCTACAATCGGTACCGTCAGCACATCGGTCGCATCCGGCAACCGTCCCGATTTAGGCTCGCGAGGCGCATGCTTAGCGGCTTCTTGGGGAGAGGTAATAAAGTTGCCAAATGAGGTTTCAATGCGCGTCTCTAAATCAATTAACAGGCTCAAGTGATACAAAACCACAGTCGCTAGCACGATACGGATCAAAAAAGTCGTTTTACGGAATGAAGTATGCGAGGTAAGCCGTAACGATTTGACGCCTAAAGGTTTAAGCAAAAAGATCAATATTAAATAGATAGGAATAATCAACTGCAATGCCAGCAGCACAATCGCGCTTACCATCAAAAACCAAGCGGGCATATAGAGTAAAATCGCTAAGTTATGGGTGTAATTGAGATCGCTTGCTGATACCCCAACCACTTCGTTAACTATCGCGCCAGACCAGCCCAAAGCAAAGTTGGCAATCATCGCATAAAACAGCAACAACACAGCTTTGCCCGCCAAACTGTGCCAAACCCGCTCGAACACAGGCCAAAACTCGATGGCCATAGCGATTACGGCAATCACAGCGACCAACCCCATTAACTCGCTACTAAAAGCCAATATCAAAGCAATAAGATACAGCTTTTGCGCAAAGGATAACTTAGCAACCCCTAGGATAAGACAGCGCCAGAACTTGCCCAAACCTAAACGGATGTCACTCAGTGATGGTAAGCTGAGCTTTCGCAAGTATTGGCGAGCTGACCCAATGTAACCGATTAAATTCATTATTATTTTACATTCCATTGAAATAGTAAGACGGGCAACATTTGCCACTGTAATGTGCAAAGCACAGTGATGGCAACTGTGCCACTCAATCTCGGTATATTGGTCACTTTGGCTATCTCTAGCCAAAGTCGAACGTTCTGTTTAGAGTCGAATGAAAGCTCTGCAACACCCCATCGCCCGTTTAAATCCAACTAAAATGAACTTGAGAGAGGAAATCAAAGCGGCCTTATGGTCACTCTTGCAAATCGATAAACCTGACTCAGGACTAACTAAACGACGCTTAACTCCCGCTCAGAAAATACGGTTTTAGCGACAAACATGCCATTAAGTGCAGCAGGAAAGCCAGCATAAACCGACATTTGCAATATCACCTCAACAATTTCCTGCGGCGTACAACCGACATTCAATGCGCCATTAATATGTACGTTTAACTGTGGCTGGCAATGCCCTAGCGCCGTGAGTGCGGCAACGGTCACTAGCTCCCGCGTCTTAAGATCGAGCCCTTCACGCTGATAAATATCCCCAAAAGGATATTCAATAATGTACTTGCCTAAGTCAGGGCAAATATCGGCAAGACTGCGGATGACTTTCTCCCCCGCCTCACCGTCGATTTCAGTCAGTTTAGCGAGGCCCTGCACATATCTTTGATTACTCATTTTTAGCTCCTGTTGGATTAAATCACAGCAAGCAGCCTAAACCTTAGAGTTAACTCTAAGTCAATGGTTCATTGATGGATGACACAGGCAATGCGGATCAGTAAAACTAACCCTCTGTTTAACTCGCCGACTAGAGGCGCAAGCAAATAGAAAAGTAAATAATATTAGCTTTTTAGCATTTAACCACAAATGTTAGCGACTGAGCTTAGCCACTAAAAATGAGTTTGGTAATAGTGAATTTTTTGCTTAAGGGCAGCCAAATGCTCCTGCTCTTGGCGAATACGCTCAGCCAATTGTGTTGCATGTTGCTCGAGCAACTGCTGTCGCTGGCCAGCGGTTGCATCGCCTTGGACACGCAACTCGGCATAGGTCAATATCTGCTTTAACGGCATGCCCGTTTCTTTTAAGCGATTGATAAACCCAATCCATTCCGCTTCTTTCGCCGCATAATCACGATGCCCGCTGCCATTTCGCACGACAGACTGCAGTAGGCCAATTTTCTCGTAATATCTGAGCGTATGCGCCGACAGCCCTGTGAGTGCAGCAAACTGACCTATGTTCATAATCTAACGATCCGCAGGATGGTTAACGCCATCATTCGTGGGCACATTTTCGAGATCGAATGGGTTAACCCCTTCGAGGCAACCAATGTTGTAACCATACTCATGGGGATTGGAACGTCGCTGGTGATGGGTGTAAATACCGCAGATAGAGCAGAAGTAGTGTTTGGCAGTTTTGGTATTGAATTCATAGAGTTTCAGCGCATCTTCACCCTTGAGGATCTTAATCCCCGCCAGCGGCACAGAGCCAACCATTGCGCCCTTACGGCGACAGATAGAGCAATCGCAACGGCGTGGATTTTCGATGCCATTAGGCAATGACAACTCCAATACCACGGCACCACAATGGCAGGACGCTCTGTGTTTTGGCTGAATAAGAGTATTGCCCACTTGTTTAATCACACCCCACTCCTTGTTTCGCTCGATTCTATAAACCTAAATTCCCCAGCCGCTGCACCAACGCTCGCCATTGTTGCAATTGCGGCTCCTTAGCACTCATCACTGGCCCCAACATATTGGACTTAGCCCGCTTAAAACCACTAAAAACTAAGGTGGCGGTATCAAGCTGTTTGAGCGCGGGAGCGCCTTGAAACCACTTGTAATACCAAGGCGGCGTGTCCATAGTCATGATAATTCGCGAGGTTTTATGGCGCAGCAACTTAGCGGGTATCAATTTACCTTTCTCATATTTAAATGCAAACCCAGATAAAAATGTCCTATCGATTAAGCCTTTAAACTTAGCAGGAATACCGCCCCACCAAATCGGGGTGACAATCACCACATGCTCCGCCCACTGGATATTCGCTTGAAACGCTAGCAAATCGGCTTCGAGTGGCTGAGGTTGACGATAACCATATGTCAGATTCGGGTCAAAATTCAGCTCAGCTAGTTTGACGATTCTCACTGAGTGTTTATCTGCCGCCGCTTGGGCATAGGTTTGAGCCAGATGCTCACAAAAACTCTGCGCCTTAGGATTACCACAGATCACTAAAATCTTTTTTGCCACGATGAAACTCCATAACAGTCAATGTGGCAAATAGCATAAACTCTGCCCCTAAGGGGAGAGTCAATACCTAAGGTAACAGCTGTGATTCACAGGAGGTGAGCCCATCAATACAGGCATCTAACTGAGTGACTTTATGTTCTAACTCACTTATCTGGCGTAAAAAATCCGCTTTAATACCCAACAAAAAAGCCTGCACTGTGGCTAACTGAGCATGCTTATCGCCTTGTTCGAGTAAATCTTTTAGTTGGACAAGCTTAATACCGAGGGCTTTAGCCTCTTTGATCAGCAACAACAGCCTAATATCCGCCGCACTATAAATACGATAACGCCCCTGACGTGCGGGAGTGTCGATTAGCCCCCACTCCTCATACAAGCGAATCGCTTTTATCGACAGCCCTGTTTGCTTTGCCGCTTGTCCAATATACATAGCTCAACCTAACCCGTTAAAGACATTACTCATATCTGCATTGCTTGCCATTATCATCCACAGTATCAGCTTAGGCCAAGACTTGTCGCAGCAATCTTATGCTGCTAGTCTGGCCGCTTAAACGAGCGTTTTAACTTGGGATTTTTATCATGGGATTTAAACAACAGTTGCAAGAAGGTGTACAAGAACAGGCAATAGAAAAGTTTCTCGCACAGCACCCCATAGTCACAGAAATCCCCGTTGCTTGGGGTGAAATGGATGCCCTACAACACGTAAATAATGTGGTTTATTTCCGCTATTTTGAAACGGCACGTATCGACTTTTTCAATCGCCTCTTCCCGCTAGATACCCTGTATAAATCCGGCATTGGCCCCGTAATTAGCGAAAATCAGGCTCGCTATAAACGCCCAGTGACTTTCCCCGATACTTTATTGGTAAGTGTCAGTATTAGCGATATTCACAGCGATAGATTTACCATGCATTATCAGGCTTTTAGTAAACAGCAGCAGGCAGTAACGACGTTAGGTACTTCAGTCGCGGTGATGTTTAACTTTAAAACGGGCAAAAAAGCCGAGTTACCGGCAGAACTGCTAGCGATTCTCAAACAGCACGAAGTCGCTTAAGCTATTCAAATCGATAACGAATTGCCAGCACACTTTAGGCCATACCTTGAGGGAAGCATGTATGTCAGATAACGAAAATATCGAGATAGCCATTGAACATCAACAGGATAGACAGCGTTTTATTATCCCTGTCGACGGCTATGAAGCCGTGTTGGAATACCGATTATCAGACAAGGATATCGATTTTAGCCGCACCTTTGTCCCCAACGAACTGCGCGGTAAAGGCCTTGCCGAACGCTTAGTGCGCCATGGCCTAAAGTGGGCAAAAAACCAGGATTTTGAGATAGAAGCCAGTTGCTGGTATGTGCAGAAGTTTTTGAAAAACTAGACTTAAAACATAAGCAAACACATCGCAGCAAAGGAGTACCGCTACATGACAGTCGCATTATGTCGTAAAAGCTTACTGCTTGTAAGCCTACTTATCTTGTCCGCCTGCCAACAACGCCAAGCCATTCTGATTACCCAAGGTATTGAACCCGTTAAGGTAAAAGCCATTGAAACCGCCTTGATTCAATCTGGCTGGCAAGTAAGTCAGAGTGCCATCGCCATTCCGGCAGAATTCCCTAATACGGCCATTGCCACCAATCCCGCTTATCGCGATTCCCAAGCCATCACTGAGATTGAAGATCTCCTCAAAGGCCAAGGTTTTGCCGAACCGACAGAGTATAAATTTGCCGAAGGTAAGCACTTTTTCAGTATGAATAATATCGGTATTTACTTACGTAACAGTGAACAGGCTTTGCAACCTTTGCCACCAGACTTTATCAGAACAGACCATTGCGCTGCGGGAGATGCAACCCTGAATCTTTCGCCTCAAGGCCAAGCCGTGCTCGAATATGAGAGGCCCATTAATGACAATTTTGAATTAGAACAACACACAGGAACTTGGCAATTCGATGGTGCGCAACTCAGTGTCACATTAAACCGAGCCCAGCAGGTGTTTAAGTTAACCCACGAGCAAAGACCTATTTGGCGTGGTCTCAGCCCTGCGGATATCTACACGCCAATCCAAGATTCTAATTTCAAAGTGCTTAACTGCACCTTTTTGCTTATCTATCTTGAGTAGAGCCTTAAGCCGTATCCGAGCTTAAGCCTTTATTTTTACATTTAAAAACACTTGTACTGTACAGAGCTAAATCCAATACACAGGGTAATGGCGCTTGGGATCGGTGGAGAGGTTATTGACCACCAGCGCGACCAATAAGAGTAATACTGAGCCGAGGAACACTGGCATTAGCGCGTAGAGAAAACCGAGTTGATGCACGTTTTCACCACCAATCACAGCGATCAATGCCGTTGCGCCGCCCGGTGGATGCAGAGTGCGGGTCAAGTACATTAATGCGATAGACAGGGATACCGCTAAGGCGCTCGCCAGCACCACATAATCGCCACACACTTGGTACACTGCGACCCCAATTAAGGCCGATAACACACTGCCACCAATCAAGTTACGCGGCTGAGAAAACTCCGCCAGCGGTGCACCGTACACTAGCACAGCCGACGCGCCGAACGAGCCAATGACAAACATAGTGTCGACGAGGTTTTCACTCATATAATTTGCGAGACTCGCAACCAAGTAAATGCCACAGAAAGCCCCCACCCATGACCACACAATCTTTTTAAGTGGCTGTCTTGGTGGACAAATGTCCTTCGATCGCATGCGGGTAAAATAGAATCTCATGGTTAATCCGAACCGATAAAAATTAAGCAATACAGATAAGTGAGCTGCATCACAGTTAACGGGTCGACAAATTAACCCTTCAGCAGCGCAATTGCAATTACGCTGACCGAAAGAGTAAGCAGACTAAGCACTTTCACCATTCAGATTAGCGAGCATTTCGCGGATATCTTCAGGAATCGGGCGGCTTTTTTCACTGCTGTAATCGTAGTGCACTAAGGTAGTTTTTACTTCGGCGGTCTTGTTACCCGCTTGCCAACAGGTTTGGGTCAGCTCGAAGCTGCTATTACCGATACGGCTGACATAGGTTTTTACTGTGACACTCTTGCCATAGTAAGTCGGCGCGATAAATGCCACGGTAAACCCCGCCACGATAAGATTCCACTGATGTAAATCTAACTCGGGATTAAAAATCTCAAAGATTGGCGTGCGCGCCGCTTCGCACCATACGGGGATAACAGTGTTGTTGATATGACCTAGGCCGTCGGTTTCAGTAAATCTTGGATTGATTTCGAGACTGTATTCTGTGGCTGACATGCAAACTTCCTTTTTATTATTTTATAACTGGAAGAGCGTGGTGATTATCGCAATGAAACCAAACCACCAAACTCATCCATTATCCTAAGCCAAACAGGTTCTAGCCACTAGCCCAAACCCAGCATTTTAAAACTGACAACTCGCCGTTTCTGGGGTTTGCTTGCCGTTAGCATCGTACTTTTTAAGGCATCCAGCCTTACCCATATCATACATTTTCTCGTATTCTAACTTGCCATTTTTATAAGACTTATACACCCCATGAGTTTTTGGGTTCTCTAAGTGATAAATCTTACGGCCCTTAGTGATATGTGAGTAATCGGCAAAACCCGGCTCTTCGGAATAGATGACACCGTTAATGTAGCGCTTGTGTACCACATGCTGTTCATCGATACGCAGCATTTCATTCGCTATCTTGCCATTCATGTCGTAACACACTTTATCCACGGCATAATTGCTATCGAGGTCTTCAATACAACTCACGGCACCATTATCAAAGTACTCCCGCTGTATACCGCAGCGCGCAATGGCGTTATCCCAGAAATAAGGTTCACCGTTCCAGGTTTCGCCTTCTTGCTGGCAGTAGTTCCACAGGCTTCTTAATTGCCCATTGGGATAGAAACTGTAATGGGGGCCAGAGACACGGTTATTCACTTGGTGACCATATCGGGAGAGTGAGTAACCACCATCAGTGGAATAACTGATACTTGGGCCGTATTCCTTACCCGCTTTGTACGTTTTTAAATTTAATAAACGGCCATTGGAATCAAACTGATATTCTTTATCTACAGCGCCATTGGTGTAATAAGCCAATTTATACAAGGAGCCGCTGCTATGATATTCGCGCTGCTCACCGTGTTTTATCGATGAAATTGCTTCATTTTTACCATTAATCACCCCTTCACAATCATCTGAGTAGGGATTCTCACGCATAATACATTCATCGTGCGAAGGCTTAAGCGTCACCGCTTCATTGAATTTATAACTCGTTAGTTCAGTCAGCTCACCGTTCTGGGGATTAAAGCGCATTTGCTGACCATCCAACTCTCCTTGGCGGTAGTTAGCGATATCCACCACGACATTCGGACTTGAATACCAAATACTCTGACCATTAAGGCGACCCTGCTCATAATGACGGGTATTAAACATCAGATTATTTTTGTCGAATGATTTAGACTCTCCTTGACGTAAGCCATTGACATAGTTCACTTCGGTACGAGTCCCATCTTCGGCTTTAAATACCCAAGGGCCAGTGCGTTTTCCTGCAAGATAGGCGCCTTCACCTACTTGATCACGGAAATGTCCGCTCGTCACTTTATCGACCCAAGCGCCTTGCTTCACACCCTTTTGATACTGGCCTTTGCTACCATCAGCCTCAAGCCACTCGCCATCTTTTACGCCATTGAGATAAATGCCTTTTGCCACTAATCGCTTATCGCCTTCTGCACTGGAGTCATAATCGGGCTCATAGACTTCGTAGGGGCCGTCGAGCACATCCTGATTGTAATGGGCAAAACCAAAGCTATCGGCCTCATCGAACATCGACTGTGCAATCCATTTACCTTGCTTTTTACCGTCAAGATATTCGCCTTCCCAATAAATGGCTTGGTTCTCTGTCTCCATCCACTTACCGACTTTTTTGCCCTGTTTGTAGTTACCAGAGTAAACCACGCTACCATTGCGACCATCGTAGGCCGCATATGGGCCATCAAGCACGCCTTGGGCATAATGACTTTCACTGGCAAGCCCTGCCCAAGTACTCGCCATGCTCATACTCATAAAATCGTAGGATGGGCCAGTTTTAGGGATCACGGCACCACCACTTTTAAGCCAATCAAAGTCATCGGCCTCAAAGGCCACGCTCACCAACACAAAACTGCCATCTTCTTCACTATATCCACTGCGATCAAAGGTGGTCACTAAGCTATATTGGCGCTCAATCCCTTGGGCATCTTTATCTTTGCGAGTGAGTGGATAACGTAATTTATATTCGACGGCGGTCTTCACATCGACGGGGGAACCTTCGGAATTACGATAACCCACTAAGGTCGGCTTGAGCTTAGTAGAACCATCGACAATCGCTTTAATGGCGGGATCTTCAATCGCGTCAACATCATAGGTCATACGATATTGTTGCGGCGGAATTTGGCTTAACACTTTACGAACGCTACCCACGGTAAACGAGGTTAAGGTTGGTGCGACTTCATCGAGCACAACCTGTAGACGGGGAAGTTTTGTGAGATCATCCCCTTCAAAACCATAGCCCCGTAAATGCTGACCATCGGCATCTTTAAGCATGACAACCACTTCTTTGGTGCCACCTTTATCAAAATCGAGGTAAAAAACCGCAACCACTTCAGCAGAACCATAATCATCAAGACGCACGCCGGGCGCATCGCCATAGAGCATTTCGCCCCACACTTTATGATCTTTTTGATAGAAATTGAGCCATTGCCCGTTAGGCAAGTCCACTGGGCCATGGACGATTTTGTCGTAATCCTCAGCGTCAGCTGCAGGAATGACAGTTAAAGAAGATAACAACACCGCACTCGCTGCAGTGAATAAACTACGAATCGAAAGTTCCATTTAACTACACCTTTTATACCGACGCCTCGCGCCTCATGCGCACCAGTAAACGGGGCGAATTTTAAGCGAAGAAAAGCACTTCAGGAAGTAGTAGATAAAAAAAAGGCCGCTTCTGCGGCCTTTAGCAACAACAAGTTAACAATTAGTTGTTGTACATAGCATTTATTTCATGGGCATATTTATGGTAAATCATCTTGCGGCGCAGCTTGAGCGTTGGGGTGATTAAACCCGCTTCCATCGAAAACGCTTCAGGCAACAGAGTGAACTTTTTAATCTGTTCAAAACCGGCCAACTCATGCTGTAACTGCTTTAAGCGTTGCTCAAAATGCTCAACCACATGACTATGGCGCAGCAATTCTAAAGGTGACTCATACTTCAGCCCTTTGTCCTTCGCCCACGCTTCCAGTGACTCAAACGCTGGCACAATCAAAGCGGTCACATAATTACGCGCATCGGCAATAATCGCCACTTGCTCGATAAAAGGACAACAGCCCACGGCGCCCTCAACCCTTTGCGGCGCGATATATTTACCGTTAGAGGTCTTCATCAATTCTTTAATACGATCGGTAATAAATAAATTGCCGTTCGCATCGAAACGCCCTGCATCACCGGTTTTTAACCAACCATCTTCAAACGCAGCGGCGGTATCTTCAGGACGGTTGTAATAGCCGCGCATCACAGTCGCGCCGCGGACTAAAATCTCATCGTCCTTACCTAGCTTAATTTCGGTTTCCAGCAAAGGTTGTCCATTGGAACCTGGCACTCGATTACCTAAGGTATTGCAGGTCACAGTCGCGTTAGTTTCTGTCATACCGTATCCACAAAGTACTGGAATATTAATCGCATGGAAAAAACTACCGACATTCACATCTAAGGCTGCGCCACCGCAAGGCATAAACTTCAAACGGCCACCGAGCACGGCTTGCAGCTTGCTATACACCAGCTTGTGCGCCAAACGCCATTGCAGCGACAACCACAATCCGCCCTTAGCACGACCTTGGCCAACTTCGAACTGATGTTGGCCGACGCGCATCGCCCAAGCAAACAACTTCTTACGACCGTCGGCTGATTTGGCGACTTTATCTTGTACGGCGCTATACACTTTTTCGAGGAAACGCGGCACCACACACAAGGTATGTGGACGCACGGCGCTAATCGCCTCTTTCACTCTTTGGGTATTTTGCAGATAGACGTTATGGCCGCCACGGCACAAGACGTAGAAACTCCAACTGCGCTCAAATACATGGCTCAATGGCAAAAATGCCAAAGACACATCGCCAGAATGGAAGGCCAGTTTTTGATCGTGCTGGCGTATGGTAGACGCCATATTACGGTAATCCAGCATCACGCCCTTAGGATCGCCCGTCGTGCCGGAGGTATAAATTAAGGTCAGTAAATCATCGAGATTTGCAGCTTGTAAACGCTGATTAAGCTCGGCTTCTTGCTCAATGTTTAACTGAGTGTCACCCGCCAGTAGGGTATCTAGATGCCAATGCTGATTGGCCTTATCGGCAGCGAGTGTCACGCTGGCATCGAATACAATCACATGCTCTAGGCTTGGGCATAAGGCTTGCAACTCACACGCCATGGCGTATTGCTTAGCATCGTCGACAAAAATCACTTTAGCTGTGGCGTCGTTAACGATAAAGCTCGCCTGTTCGACGGTACTGGTGGGATAAATTGGCACCACAACGGCGCGAGTTTTGAGAGTGCCGACATCGGCACAAGTCCACTGCGGGCAGTTTTGCGCCAGAATAACGCAACGGTCTTGCACTTGTACGCCAAGTTCGATCAACACTTGTGCAATTTTACTGCTGATTTGGTCGAAGGCTTGCCAACTCACCTGATACCAAGGAGCGGCCATTTCAAAACCTTCCAGCGCTACTGCGTCTTTTAAAGACTCGCTCTGCTGCTGTAGTAGTCGAATAACATGATATTGATCGAGAGACATAAGAGACTCACCTTTTTAGCTTACAAGTGTACCGCTTTTGCAGCATTCTACCTGAAGGCCAAATAAAAACTAAGAGTTTTTGCTCTAATGTTGTGCAAATGTCGCCCAAATCACGCTGTAAATAGGCTTTAGCGGCGTACCACTCTTAGTTTCACTTACTTGCCAGAGCGAACAAAATTTAATCTCGGAACGTCAACATGCTCTCATAACATCGCCCTTCCAGAGGGTTTTCTTGCCCCAAATCAGTACCGCTTGCCCCAGCAGTATTAAGAGTAGATCCCATAGCAACCAATTAGTTAAATTGCCGCCATCACGTAAAGAGGTAAGGCTGATGGACACCCACAGGGAATGCCCCGCGACGACCATCATAGTAAGCGTGATATGCAAAACTCGGCGACACATACAGCCAAAACCTAACGTCAAAGCGCAGGCCCAGTAAGTGCTGAGCACGAGATGACCCACTAACTGCATATTCAGATCACCATTGAGCCAGCCCAACAGCAGACTACACGTCAGCATAATGCCGACGACCACATTCAGGAGTCTTTGCTGTCCAAGGCAAAATGCCGCTATGAGTCCTTTTCGACCATCAAACCCTGGCATCAACAATAAGGTTTCTGTCGAGCGTGAGCGTTGCACTCGGCTCCAATGCACCAACGAACAACTAATCACGCTGAACTGCGCCAAAAACAATAATACAGGGGCGTTCCAATGAAATTGATGCGACAACAGCCCAAGCACTAAGGCTAATATAGGCAGTAATAACAATAGAATGGTGAGCATAGGGCCAATAAAGAAATTGGTCGGATGCAAATAACGCTCGAAGCGACTCAAGATACGCATGGATTGCAGATTGGGCAGCCAAAACCAGCCCATTTCGAGACCATTGAGATATACCGTCCTCGCCTCAGCACGCCAAGGTAAAACACGGCATGCACGCGCAATCAGCATACCTAAAATCAGCAGGGTAATAGCACTTAGCCAAAGGGGAATGTGCCCTGTAATCAATGGGATAAATGGCATTAAGACAAAGAGCAAAAACGAAGCATAAAACCACTGAGTGCTGAGTAAACAAAGCCAAATAAAAGTTAAACTCATCACCAAAGCCAGCACTAAGCTCGCTAGGCTAGCCGTCAAACCTAAAGCCAAACAGAACAAGACTCCTATGCCAAAAACGCTGACTAAAACAATGACACTTTGAATGTAGATATGGCGACGATAATGGGGAATTAACTGTGCACATTCATTCGCCATCAGACGTATGAGTTGCCATGCAACCGCCGCCGAGCTTGAGATAATACCCATAGAAAACAACAGTTCAGCACTATCATTTTTACCATAAACCGCAGCGATACAAGCTAAGATCACCCCCAGTATAGCCGTACCTAAAAAGCTCACACTGCCGATATCAAAACACCAAAAGCGCAGCATGCCCTTGAAAGGATTCATTCGTTGACTCGTTCTTTTGCCCTTCGCGACTTGTATCTGCTTATGGTGCGCCGCACTCATCTGTGTAGCTCCATAAACAGTTGCTCCAAGTTTAAGGCTTCATTCTTTAACACGCCTGATATTGACGCGCTGTGCTCACCTAAATCCACCAGCACTGAATCGCCAACACGGCTCAGCACTGTAATTGACTCGGGCAAAACAGCTTCAGGCGCGAGAGTGAGTAGGCGCACTTCTTCACGCAGGGCATCGATTTCCTTAAACAGCACTAACTCACCCTGTTTTATCAGTGCGACATGGCTAGCGACACGCTCTAGATCTGAAGTGATATGGGATGAAAACAGCACGGCAGAACCAGATTCGAGGGCGAGATCGAACAAATCGACCATAAATTTGCGCCGGACTATAGGGTCGAGGCTGGCAACGGGTTCATCGAGGATTAACAACTCAGGGCGATAGGCCATCGCCATAATTAACACTAATGATTGCCTTTGCCCAACTGATAAACGCTGCACCTGTTGGGTCACATCTAACTCGAAACGTACCAACCAATCTTGCTCTAATTGCATGTCCCAATTGGGATAAAAGCTGCGGTGTAAATCGAGGGCGCGTTCAATGGTAAAACCTTCATAACCAAAGGGTTGCTGCGGCACATAACCTAAACGCTCCTTTGCCTTTGAGGTTAAATTTTCGGGCGTTTCGCCTAGGGTAACAATACTGCCAGAATCCGGTGTGAGCACACCCAAGGCACAGCGCATTAGGGTCGATTTACCCGCCCCATTTTGCCCCAATAACCCCACCACCATACCCGCCGACAAAGTTAACGATAAATCCTTAAGCGCCCACTTTTCACCTGCGCCTTTACCGCGAAAGACTTTATTCACTCGGTTAAATTCAAGTATTGGCGTGCGCTTTTGGTCCATCGAATTTCATCCTTTTTATTCTATTTATCGTTTCTAATCTTGCCAGCGCTCATTTAGCAGTTGCAGCAACTCTGGCAAGCTGACACCTAACTGCTTTGCCTGCGACAACAGGGCATAGATCTGGGGTTCGAGCAGGCTAATACCCGATGCCATAGTCTCAGTTCGCAACGCGACTTTTGTCGCTTGGCCACGGCGGCGTTCGAGCCAACCTTGGTCAACCAGCTGTTGAATGGCGCGGGAAACTGTCATGGGATTTACCGCTAAATGCTCGGCAATCTGGCGCACTGAGGGTAATACGTCTTCCACTTGCAGTTGACCGCCCACAATTAAACGCACGACTTGTTCGTGTAATTGTTTGTAAATGGGTTCACCACTGCTGGGGTTGACATTTAAAAGTTCTAACATTAGCCTTTACACACTGTATTAATACATTGATACACCGATACACTGGTATTTAAATTAACACACTCGTCCTGAAATGCAAAAAGGAAAGCGCGCATGATACATAGCATGACACACAGGAAGTTAAGCAACACAGTTCAACGCCTTGTGCCAACTCAGCCACGGCATGGTGCCACATGGCGCACGCGTACTTTGAGAATGAGCGCCCTCATACTGGCAATGGCAAGTACGGCGACGTGGGCGAGTGAGGTGAAAAGCCAAGAGACACAAGCGACGGCAGATATCGCGAATAAGACCGACACTTGTTATGTGGAAGGCGTATCCGATCGCCTAAACTGCGGTTTTATGACTGTGCCAGAAAACCCTAACAAACCCGATGGCAAACAGATCCAAGTGCATTACGTTGTTTTGCCTGCGGTGAAAAATGCCAACCATGAAGAAGCCTTGCTAGCGATTGCCGGCGGCCCAGGACAATCGGCCATAGAGAACGCGGCAGGTTTCGATGCCATGCTGAGCAAAGTCCGCCAACAGCGGGATATTTTACTGATCGATCAAAGGGGCACAGGCCGTTCGAATGTGCTGGCCTGCGATGAAGGTGCTCAATCTCCACTGTCCTTCGATGACGATAATGTCGATACCTTAGCCGAAACGCAAAAATGCTTAGCCAAAATTGATGCCGACGTGACCCAATATGGCAGCCTCAATGCGATTAAAGACTTCGAAGCCGTACGTGCGCACTTAGGCTATAAAAAACTACATATTTACGGCATCTCCTACGGCACTCGCATGGCGCAACTTTACATGCGTTTATATCCAGAGCACTTAGCCACAGTGACCTTAGACGGCATAGTGCCCATGCAGCAAAGCGTATTAGAAATCGGCTCTGCGATTGATCGTGGCTTCGACTTATTGTTTAAGGATTGCCAAGCAACCGCCGCCTGTAACAGTCAATTCCCCCAGTTAAAGGCAGACTTTGAGCGAGTCGACGCTAAGCTCGCCACAGGCCCTGTGATGGAAAACGTTTACGATCCCGTCACGGGCGAAAAAACCATGTTAACCATGACGCGCGGTAAATTCTCTGGCTCGATCCGCATGGCACTGTATCAAGCCAATGTGCGCGCCCTCTTGCCCCATGCGATTCATCAAGCATCGAAAAACAACTTCCAACCCATACTCGGCCTATATGCCCTCACTATCGACAATGCTGGCATGGCGATGGGCATGCACGCCTCTGTGGTCTGTGGCGAAGATATGCACCGCATTACCCCAATCATGCGCGAGCAGGCCAAAAAATCCTTTATGGGCAGAACCATGCTCGAAGGCTTAGAGGCGACTTGTTCAGTATGGAAAGTCCCCGCGGTCGATGACAGTTTTAGCGAACCTATCAGCAGCGACATTCCGACCTTGTTGTTATCCGGCGAAATCGACCCCGCCACCCCACCAAGCTGGGGCGAGTTAGCCATGGAAAAACTCACCAATGCCAAACACTTTATTGCGCCCTACGCGACCCACGGCGTGGCCTATCAATCCTGCGCCAATAACCTGATTGCCGATCTCGTCCGCTCGGGCTCAGTCAACAATCTCGACGGCGAGTGTTTAAACAAAGATGTGCGCCGCAGCTTTTATTTAAATGCCAGCTCGGTGGAACCGCTTAATACGACCAGCACAAAAACCACGACAACAGATGATCACGCCAGCACTGGAGCTAAGGAATAAGCCATGATTAAAGTATCCCATCTTTCCAAGCGCATCGGTGACGTGCAGGCGCTGAATGACTTAAGTTTTGTCGCACAAAACGGCCAAATCACAGGATTACTCGGCCCGAACGGGGCAGGTAAAACGACCTGTTTACGCACTATCTTTGGCCTGCTGAAACCCGATAACGGCAAGGCTGAAATCGAAGGCATAGATGTCGCCATCGACCCTATTGGCGCTAAGCAGCAACTCGGGCTATTCCCCGACCCTTTTGGTTTGTATGAACGCTTAACACCACGGGAATACATTCGCTATTTTGCCGAGCTAAGCGGCTTATCATCCAAGGAGGCCAAGGAAGCCACCAGCCAAGTGATTGCGAAATTGCGCCTCGAAGACATTAGCGATCGCCGCTGCAAAGGCTTCTCCCAAGGACAAAGAATGAAAACCGCTCTCGCACAGGCAATCGTCCACAGCCCGAGCAATATTATCCTCGACGAGCCGACCCGTGGGCTGGATGTGATGAGCACTCGCCTGCTGCGTGACATTCTTATCGACCTTAAAAATCAAGGACATTGCGTGCTGTTCTCGAGCCACGTGATGCAGGAGGTCGCCGCACTGTGTGACCAAGTGATCGTTATGGCCCAAGGCAGAGTCGTCGCCATTGGTAGCCCAACAGAGCTTTGCATTCAAACAGGCAAAGACTCGCTCGAAGAAGCCTTTATTCAACTGATCGGCACGGATGAAGGGATAGCGGCATGATGACTCAAACTAACAAGAATGCAGGCAGCATCAATGATGTACAAGCTCAGATAGATAAGATCATGGATAAGGAAATGACAGCATGAATAAAATAATCGCTATGGTTCGTAAAGAACTCATCGATGCCGCCCGCGATAAGCGCTCTGTGATGGCGGGTCTGTACTACGCCATAGGCACACCGTTGATCATGTGCGGCCTATTTATGGTGTTAATTGGCCAATTAACCAGCCCCGATGATTTGAAAATCACCATTACAAATCCCGAGAAAGCACCTGATTTAGTAAGATTTTTATCGAATAAAGGCATCACTCAAGGCGCAGCCGATGGCTCTGACGCCAAAGACCTTAAAGCAATAGAACTGATCATCAGCACCGACTATGCCGCGCAAATGAACCAAGGCAAAAGCGCTGAGATCACTATTGTGGCCGATAACTCTGAGGAGAAACTGCAGAACTCGATTCGTAGACTCGAGAAACAACTGCAGGCCTACAG
The DNA here is from genome assembly GCF_025653725.1 of Shewanella sp. SM74. Classification (NCBI taxonomy): domain Bacteria; kingdom Pseudomonadati; phylum Pseudomonadota; class Gammaproteobacteria; order Alteromonadales; family Shewanellaceae; genus Shewanella; species Shewanella sp. SM74. The sequence continues at coordinate 18,336 of NZ_JAKKRZ010000034.1, forward strand.
CGCTGAAATGGGCAGTTTACGTTTAATTGCCCGCGGTATCGACCCGCGCGTGGTGCAGCCACTCAAGGTGAATGTGCAAGACAAAGCCACCACAGACTCTAAGGGTGGGATGATCTTAGGTATCGCCATTTTCACTATGATTTACTCGGTATTTATCTCGGGCATGAACCTCGCTATCGACACCAGCGCGGGTGAACGTGAACGTAACTCGCTGGCTTTGTTACTTAGTCATCCACTGACGACGCGCCAATTAGTGCTGTCGAAAATCATCGCCGTGAGTCTGTTCGCTTTGCTCGGTTTAGTGCTGATTTTGCTGGTGTCTAAAATCGCTTACACCTTTGTGCCTTGGCAAGAACTCGGCTTTAGCGTCAACATCACCACGAAATTTATGGCGCTGATGTTAGTGGTCGGCATCCCCGTCGCGTTAATGGCCGCTTGCCTACAATTGTTTGTGTCTTTCATGGCGAAAACCTTTAAGGAAGCACAATCCTACCTGACCATGGTGTTGTTTGTGCCCTTAGCCCTGTCGATGGCCGCCAGTTACAACATAGCGCCAGATATGCTGCAGTGGCTGCCAGTCTCGGGTCAGCAACAGGCATTAATGGACTTTATCAAAGGTAAAGACTTGCCCATGTTGCAGTTACTGGTTTCGACCTTAGGCACACTCGCCATTGCGGTATTGCTCGCCTTTGGCATGGAAAGGTCGCTCAAGAGTGAAAAAGTGATCTTCGGTTTATAGGTCGCTTCGATTGATAAACTTGGGGACGATAAACTTAAACCGACAAACTTGAGGAGCGATAACTAAGTCGCTCCCAAGTTGAAAACCTCAATAGCTACGGGAGTTTGTTATGGAAAACGAATTTGTCTTAATGGTGATTATGGTCAGCTTCATTATTGGCCTCAGCGCTACTGAGATGTTTAAGCACTATTTAAAGGCGCGCCAACTTGGAGTGGGCACCGCAGACGATAGGCACCTTGAGGATAAAGTGACTCAACTCAGCCTACAAAACCAAACACTAATCGAGCGAGTACAAATACTTGAAAAAATAGTGACAGAGCCAGAGTACGAGCTAAAGCAGCAGATTAATCAGTTATGAACCCTAAGCTCCTCAAACAACAAAGCCACTGGATTTTCAGTGGCTTTATTTTTTTACAGGCTCGATAGCAAGATTACTTAGCCTTAGGCCTGAATGGTTTGATAACCGACTCATTGCACTCTAAATACGGGCCTTCCATCAAGTCGATACAGTAAGGGATAGCGGGGAACACGGCATCTAAACATTCGCGAATCGATTTTGGTTTGCCGGGCAAATTCACAATCAATGAATCGCCACGTAACCCTGCGGTTTGACGAGACAAAATGGCGGTAGGTACAAATTTTAATGACTCGGCGCGCATCAACTCACCGAAGCCTGGCATCATGCGATCGCAGACGGCTTCTGTCGCTTCTGGGGTGACATCGCGTTTCGCAGGTCCTGTGCCGCCCGTAGTGACAATCAAACAGCAATCCTGCTCGTCGGCCATTTTGATCAGCGTCGCTTCAATCACATCCTGCTCATCGGGGATCACTTGATAAATCGGCTCCCACTCGCTGGTGAGATAGTCGTTGAGCGTGTCGATAATCGCCTTGCCTGAGATATCTTCATAAATTCCCGCGCTGGCGCGATCGCTGACCGTCACAATACCGATTTTTGCTTTGCTCATAGGAAATCCCCAATGATGTTGAAATGAAACATGCCGAAGTGAAAATTGTCGACATCAAGCATGGAAGAAGCCGCTACAGCTTCGACCTTAAGCCGCAGCTAAAATAGCATAAATGCTCGGAAAAGGGGGCGACTAAAACGTGATGGGGTTCGCGCAACACCGTTTAAACACTCGGAATTTAAAAATTGTTCATTGATGACAAACGCCTTCCCCAAAGCAAAGCAGCATTGGGCCGATAAAAACATGACATAAAGGGAGATTGGCTCAGGCACTCTCACTGCAAGTTGAGCCGTTCAAAAGATAAAAACGATCAAAGGGTTAAATCCGCCGTGCATTCCAATACTTAGACGCCCAATAACTGTTATGCAGGCTCGAAATCTTCACCCCTTGGCTAGTGGAAACGTGGAGAAAATTATCACCTCCTACATAAATGCCGACATGATGTGTGCTCCAGCCCGTCTTGAAAAATACCAAGTCCCCCTTGCGCAGTTGATTTCTCGGCACGGGTTTACCTAAGGCTTGTTGCTCTTCGACTGTGCGCGGTAAGGTCATACCCAACATCTTCTGATAGGCGACAGACACAAAGGCCGAGCAATCTATGCCCCGCTTAGTGCCACCACCAAGGCGATAAGGTACTCCGCGCCATTCAGAATGCAGTTCGGAGATATTGCTATCATTCCAAACCGTGGCGGGTTCAACTTGCTTTACCACAGGCTTAGGTTCTGGCGCGCTAGCACAAGCGCCAAGGCCTAAGGCTAAGATAACTATCAGTAATCGTTTCATAGCTTCAAACTCATTGCAGGCAGATTTCACAGTAACGTAATTTTGAGTTTTTATCAGGTAAATTCAGGGCGGCTGGGGATCAAAACGCCCCAACACCCGCGCACTCTAGCAGACTAATATAACCTAAAGCTTAAAACTATAACGCCGTCCACAATAAACGCACACCCACCAGCACCATTAAAATCAAGATGATGCGTTTAAATAACCTATCGTCAATTTTATCTTGAATGAATAAACCTAACTTTACCCCTAACCATGCAAGCGGCACCAATAACAGAGAAACGATAATATTCTCTTGGTTAATCTGCCCAAGCAAACTGTAAGGAACAAGTTTAACCAGATTCACCACCGCAAAAAACACCACGGCAGTGGCTAAAAACTCCGTCTTAGCTAAACGCAACGGCAACAAATAAGCGTTGAGTGGCGGCCCGCCCGCATGGGCAACAAAGCTCGTAAATCCGGCGGTTAAGCCACACAAGCGCCCAATCAGAGGTGAAGGTGATGCTTGAGTTTTATCCCCAAGGATCAAACCATACAAACCAAAACCGAGGGACACACAGCCTAGAATCGCCCGTAAGTAATCTTCGTTTAATCGATCGAACAACAGATAAGCGATAAAAATCCCCACAACCGCCGCGGGCAATAGTATCCATAAATGACGCGGATTATGTTGCCCCCACCATGATCGTACACTTAAAAAATCCATATAAATCAGCAGTGGTAACATGACTGCTGCCGCTGTAGCAGGGCTAATGGCCAGCGCCAATAGCGGGACAGTTAATCCGCCCACGCCACCCGCAAAACCTGATTTAGAAATCCCAGTAATCAATACTGCAGGTATCGCCACCAACCAAAAAAGAGGGTCCGTTAACATCAACACATCCTGAATAACGCTTTAAGGCTATCAAGTTACCTGTTGTTGGTGTGATAAAAAAGAGGCTGCACTGAGCTAACATCAAAAGTGTAATCACATAGATAAGTCAGCGAGCCTAAACGTGAGTAACAACCTCGCCCATAAAATACGGGATAAACAGTAAAAAATCCGCAGCCATTTGGCTGCGGATTTTTTATGTTAGCTTTTGGCTAAAGAAGAAAAGCTTAGCTTGCGCCTATGCAGATTCAGCCGTCATATTCACTAAGCGAGATGCACTCTTAGTCACTCTCTTAGCTGACGCAGGAATTTTGGGCTCTGGCATACGAATGGTTAATGACATGACTAACGCCACCACCAGTAGCACTAAAATCACGTTAAAGGTTGCAATAAATCCACCAAATAACGAGGCGACAATCGAACCGATAATACTGCCGATACCGAAACCTAAGTAGATAACCCCATAGTTTTTAGTCAGGTTATTCAGGCCGAAGAAGTCGCTCACCAGTGATGGATAGACAGTAATAGTGCCACCAAAGCTAAAGGCAACGCAGGCGACCGCGACGAAGAACAGGTTAGCATTCAAAGGAATGAACAACAGTAACACCATACCGACTAAGGTGATGATCTGCGCCAGCGAAATAACCCGAATGCGGGGGATTTTGTCCGACAGAATACCCAGCACTAAACGACCACTGAGGTTCGCCATAGCAATCACAGCAACAGCATTGGCGGCGACCAGTACAGGCAAGTCGACCATCTTCTCGCCGATATCTTTAGCCACACCAATCACATACAAACCACTCATACAGGCAGACAGGAACATCAGCGCCAGCATCCAGTATTGCGGCTTACGCATGGCTTCTGCGAGGGTGAAGTCGCGGCTTTCGGCCTGCTGACTTGCGGCTGATTGTGCAGGCGCATCTTTCATCAACATACCGCCACATAACACCAGCGCCATGGCGATCAGGCCCCACAGTTGGAAGGTGGTTTCAAGGCCAGTGTTTTCGAGTAACAGCACGTTAATGTATTTAAATCCGAGGCTACCTAGACCATAAGCGCCAATCGCTAACGCCGAAATCAGCCCTTTGCGTTCGGGGAACCACTTCACGCAGTTAGACAAGGTCATCAAGTAGCCAGTGCCATCGGCAAAGCCCACTAAAATCCCTGCGCACAGGTAAAGCATCATCAAGTTACTGGCTTGGGCAGTGAGTAAGAATCCAACGCCGAGTAACAGGCCTGCGCCTAAGGTGACATTACGTACGCCAAAACGTTCCTGTAATTTGCCCGCCATGGAAGATGCCACGGCCAAAGACAAACTCAGCAAACCAAACACAAATGCCACTTGGCTGACGGGTTCGTCGAGCTTAACGGCCAACTGCGCATTGAACAGGCTCCAAGTGTAAACTGAGCCGAGTGCAAACTGGGTGATAATAGTACCAACTAAGGTCAGGTACCGAGTACGGTTCATCTCTTTAGTCATGATGCATCTCGCTTTAGGGGATCAGGAATTGAGCCCACTATAAGAGAGATGCGATTCGCGCCGATCAATTAAGGCATGAAATACAGATCTGCAGGAATGAATGACAATTACAGCCTCATCAGCTGTCGAAAAGCCTTAATATTACTACGGCTAACGGGCACCTCGAACGACAAATCATGCAACCTAATCAGGTAAGTACTATTGAACCAAGGCACGATTTCGCGGATTTTGTTGATATTGACGCAATAGGAACGGTGACAGCGGAAAAAGCCCTCGGCGGGCAAGCGGCTGACAAACTCACTGATGGTCATCTGCATCACATAACGGTCGGTGCGGGTGTACACATAGGTGAGTTTTTCATCGGCCTCAGCATAATAAATTTGCTCGCAGGGCGTGACGATAATCCGCTCACCTTTGACTAAATTCACGGTTCGACTGGTGTTACTCGCGGCCTCATGTTGTGGCTTTGGTGCTTGTCGTCCCACCTGTTCAATCTTCTGCAATAAGCTAATGATCCGCGGTTCATTGTAGGGCTTGAGAATATAATCGAAGGCTTCGAGCTCAAATGCTTCTACTGCAAATTCTTTATAGGCGGTGACAAACACTACATGGGGAGGATGGGTTGATTTATGCAGATTCTTCGCCAACAAAAGGCCATCAATGGACGGTATTTGGATATCCAAAAACACCACATCGACCTCGTGATCCTGCAAATATTTAAAGGCCTCTAAGCCATCCTCGAAGCTAGCCACTATGTCTATCTCACTGTGACTCTTCACTAAATACTCTAGCTCCTCACGGGCGAGATATTCATCTTCAACTATGATGGCTTTTAACATACTTGCGCCTCATTTTCCGGTAAGTAAAAACTGACTTCAGTCCCCGGCTCGAGCCGTTTAAGCTGCAAACCTTCGCCGTACAATAACTTCACTCTCTGGTGCACATTCATCAGCCCAATACTGCTACTTTCTACACGGCCAGCAGCTACGCCATCAATCACCTCTTGGCGGATCCCATAACCAGTATCGCGTACGGCGACGCGAATGCCTGCATCGAGTTTTTTCACTTCTATGGTCACTCTGCCCGGTGCACTACGCGGTTGAATGCCGTGCAAAATCGCGTTTTCCACCAGCGGCTGTAACAAGAGGCAAGGTACACAAAAATGCACATCGTCGACATCGAAGATCACTTCAAGCTTGTCGCCAAAACGCGCCTGCTCAATCGCCACATAATCACGGACTTGTTTCACTTCTTCTTGGATATCAATCAGCTCATCGCCTTTAGCCAAGTTATAGCGCAGATAATCGGCCAGATTAGCAATCAACTGCCGCGCCTGCTGTGGCCGAATACGGATCAAAGAAGAAATCGCATTGAGGGCATTAAATAAAAAATGTGGATTAATCTTGCTCTGCAACGCCGTAAACTCCGCCTTGCGGGTCATCTCTTGCAGTTGCTCGATACGCGACACTTCCATCTGGGTCGAAATCAGCTGCGACAAACCCACAGCCATCTCCCGCAACGAGCTAGTGATACGATAGGTATTGCGATAGTAAATCTTCAGCGTGCCACTCACAGTGCCGTTTTCGCGCAGCGGGATTATGATGACCGAATGAAAATCCGATAAATGATATTGGCGTAAGTCATTGTTAATAATGTTTTGATCTTGCTCTATCGCCCTTTGAGTCATTTCGCTAATCGCTTGATGACCATCGACCTCGTAGTAATCTTTGCCAACGCCCATATAGGCTAATACATCGCGAGTATCGGTAATGGCCACGGCATCGGCGTGGATTTCATTACGGATCACTGAGCACACTTGCTCTAGGGCGTGGCGGTCAATTTTACGGAAAAAGGGTAAGGTTTTGTTGGCAATATCCAGCGCGAGTTTGGCCTGCTTGGCGGCAATCAACTCTTTCTCATCGTCGAGGTCCTGCACTAGCTTGATGATTAGCCCGATACACACAGTGCCCGCAATCATGGGATAGGCAATGTGATTCACAATATCGACACCCACCTCGTGTGGCTCTGTCAGCAATAAAATCAACAACATGGTCAGTGTTTCGCACAACATGCCCGCCACAATCCCATAAATCCACAACTTAGATTTGGGGCATTTGTAATAAATCCACGTCGCCATAAGGCCGGCAATAATGCTGGCGATTAAACATGGAATAGAGGTATCGCCATCCATATCAATCAGATATCTATGTAGCCCCGACAGCACGCCCGCAGGAATGCCAACCCAAGGGCCAAATAGAATCCCGCCAGAAATAATCGCGATAATCCGCACGTTGACCAACGCGCCTTCAACCTCAATACCGGTATAAGTACTAAACACTGCAAATAAGCAAAATATCGCCGCCACAGAAACCAACTCTGCGGGGGTATGATTACGCTTTTGGAATAAACGCTGAAACGGTCGAGTGCGAGTTAAAAAGAACAAGGTCATCAGCATCAAGGCCGCCCGTTCAAATACCGCCAGTAACATCATTTGATTTTCGAGCACGCTTTCTCCTTGATCTATCACGCTGAATCACAGTCCAACGTTATATTTACCAATGATATATTTATGAGTGTTAAGCCTGTACGCTGAATGGATTAAGGTGAAGACAGGCTTTGCCGCCAACACAAGCTCCCATAAAAGATAGACTCGATTTTGCAGATCCAACGTAAGACATGGATGATAAAAATCACCGAGCCCCAAACTTGTCAAACACTCGTATTTAGGCTCGAGTAAAACATCAAACGCTAATGCCCACATAAATACAGGCTTGCTAAAGTAAAGGACAGATAAAAGTCCCATTCACGCGGGCTCAGTCACACATTCGTACTTGAATTAGGCTATCAAAGCGTATCGAAGGACAATTTGAAGATCCTAAAACACGTTAAGTTAACCACTAAAAAGTGCAGTTGCCCTCTATCAGGTCACTGCCACAATTTGCAAAATCGACTGGAATACCCGAAGCTAAAACCTTCGGCTCGAATGCAATATGAGATCACCCCCATGCGAGATTCTAGGTTCACACTTAGCTGCGCTGAACCGAGCCAAACTGAACTGAGCATGCCCTAGTAATGGAATAAGGAGCGAACATGAGTGAACTACAAGCACAGTTTTATGGCGGCCCTAAGGAATGTCCTATTGAAAATGGCCGCATTCAAGCTCAACGGATTGCCCCAAAAATCAGTGATGTCGGCGGCATACCTGTCGCACGGGCTATTCCACAAAAAGAGCGCCGCCTTATCGGCCCTTGGTGCTTTCTCGACCATATTGGCCCAATCACCGACGGCCCGCAGTTAAACGTCGGCCAACATCCACACATTGGATTGCAAACCTTTACTTGGATGCTCGAAGGCGAAATCATGCACAGGGACAGCCTCGGCAGCGCCCAAGTGATCCGCCCAAAACAAGTGAACCTGATGACAGCCGGACACGGCATAGCCCACACCGAAGAGTCGATAGCGGGCCATCACACTATGCACGCAGCCCAACTATGGATTGCCTTACCACTGGAACACAAAGATACCACTCCGAGATTCGATCACTACCCAGAGCTACCGACTTGGCACGAGTCAGGCGTCGAATTCACCCTACTGATTGGCAGTTGGCATCATAAACAGGCGCCCACATTACACTTCTCACCTATCGTTGCCATCGATCTGTTTGCCGCCCATGACGCTGAACTCACCCTGAATCTCGACCCTAGTTTCGAATATGCCCTCATGCCACTGGAAGGCCGCTTCCAAATCGAGGATGACAGTTTTGATAATAACCACCTCGCCTACCTTGGCATGCTACGCGAAACCATTACCATAAAACTCGAGGCGGGTTGTCGCATACTTCTGATTGGCGGCGCGCCATTGGCTGATCCTGTCAGCATTTGGTGGAACTTTGTTGGCCATAGCAAAGATGAAATAGTCAAAGCACAGGCAGATTGGGAAGCCGAAGATCCCCGCTTCGCCGCCGTTACTGGCTATAGTGGCAAACGCTTAGTGCCCCCACCAATACCTTGGTGATGCTTAGCTCAATGACGGGCAAGTCAATGACTCAGGGTTAGTGGTGGATAAGCGCTTTGGCAACATACGTAAGGGCCTGCGCCAGGGTTAAGGCTTACAACATAAGTGTATGCGGTAAGCCTTATCATTTACCCAAAGTGTGATGTGAACAAGCTCGATTTGCCTAAGCTAAGTGCAAGCTAAGCCACTCACAAGGTTACAAATTTTACGGCATTTTTACGCGCTATCTTAAAATGCCTTTGCTAAAGTACAGGCACTTTCTTTATATGCGTCTTTCTATTCATGACTTCATCCATAGCGGCTCCCATGACACAATACTGGCGTTCGCACCCGACTTTATTTACCTTCATAGTGCTAGTGACGGCCATTTTCAGCAGCGCCTTTATCGATCACTTTTCAAACTCGACTATCGCAGTACTGCTGATTTTACAATTGGCCGTAGTGGCCGTAGCCCTACAATGCAACGCCAACTTGGCCTATTTTGCGGCAGTATTTGAGGCGACCAGCTTTAATTTTCTATTTACCACACCACGTTATTCACTACAGATGTTTAATCTTGAGGACATTCTCAATCTCAGTGTGTTTCTGCTTGTCGCCCTCACCACCAGCAAATTAGCCGAACACTATCGACGTCAGCAAGATGCTCTCGAACAAGCTCAGTTACGCAACAGTATTTTGCTGTCGGTTTCCCACGATTTACGCACCCCACTCGCCACTATCATAGGCACGCTCACCACCTTAAAGGAATACATGCCTAAGCTCAGCCCTGACCAAAAGGATGAGCTGATTGATAGCGCGGCGGCCGAAAGCCATCGCCTGCACCAATATATCGAAAACCTGCTGCAAGCCACTAAGTTACAACACGGCGCACTCAAGTTTAGCTTGAGTGAAGACGCCATAATGAATGTATTGCACCAAGCTATTGCCCGTTTTCCAGCCACGCAGCCGCGTATTATCATCAAGAGTGAGGCCGATCTACCGTCACTGATGATCTGCAGTTCATTGATTGAGCAAGCTATTTTTAATGTATTGGATAATGCGCTGCGCTATTCGCCTTCTGATAAGCAAGTCATAGTAAAGGCGTATCAGCAGGGCGATGCATTATTGTTAGATATCCAAGATGAGGGTCTTGGCATAGAACCCGCTCAAGCGCAGGCAATTTTTGAACTCTTTTATCGCCAGCATCCCTCAACCGATAGCGGCTCGGGCCTTGGGCTTGCTGTTGCTAAGGGCATAATTACCGCCCATGGTGGCCAGATCAGCGCCGAACCTGTCGCTCATGGCAGCCTTATTCGTATCGCATTGCCGATAAAAAAGGGAGAGGAATAAATGGCTTATAAGGTGCTGGTCGTCGATGACGAAGCGCAAATCCACACTTTTATGCGGATATCGTTAGAAGCGGAAGGATTCGAATATCATGGCGCCGCCTCGATTGCGTCAGCCCTAGCGCAATATCATGCGCAGCAGCCACACGTGTTAGTGCTCGATCTTGGCCTACCCGATGGTGATGGCATCAGCTTGCTGCAAACCCTACGTCAGAGTGACAAAGTGCCTGTGCTTATCTTAACCGCCCGCGATCAAGAGGAAGAAAAAATTCGTCTTTTGGAAGCTGGCGCCAATGACTATCTCAGCAAGCCATTTGGGATCAGAGAGTTAATCGCGCGCATCAAGGTTTTAGTCCGCGACTTAGTCGATGAACCGCCATTAAGTGATTTACTGCAGTTTGGCGCACTTAAGTTGCAAAAAAGTACCCACCAGCTTTGGCTCGATCAGCAAGAAATCGCCTTAACCAAAAAGGAATTCGCCCTGATGGAGACCTTAATGTCTCACCCTGGTCAGCTCGTTAAACAAACTGAATTACTGCGGGATATTTGGGGTAAAACCCATCAAGAAGACAGTCATTATCTGCGGATCTTAGTCAGTCAGTTACGTAAAAAACTCAATGACAGCAGCGAGCAGCAGCTCATTAAGACGGAAGCGGGCCTAGGTTATCGCTTAACAAACAATAGATAAGCATCTGTTATAAATTAGAAAAGGATATTTTAATGGCACATTTTACCGTTATTGGCTTAGGGCGATTTGGTGTCGCCGCTAGCCTAGAATTGATCCACTTAGGCCACACGGTCACTGGCGTGGATAGTGACCCTAAAATGGTGGAAAAATACGTAGAAGACTTAACCGAAGCGGTTATTTGTGATTGTTCCGACGAAGCCGCACTTCGTGAGCTAGACCTCGCAAACAGTGAAGCCGTACTGGTCACAATTGGTGAGGATATGCAATCAAGTTTGCTGTGCACCTTGGCGCTCAAGAATCTAGGCGTAGAAGTCATTTGGGTCAAGGCCAGCACTAAAGCGCATCACACTATCGTCTCTAAACTCGGCGTCGCCCGCATCATACATCCAGAGGAAGAAATGGGCATACGTGTTGCCCAGTCACTCAACTATCCTATGGTGAACAATTTTCTGCCGATTGGTGATGGTCTCTATGTGGTCGAAATCCATATCAAGCCTCACCTTGATCAAACCACTGTCAGCCAACTCCTCGGCGCTGCACAGGATGATGTTAAAGATGATGCAAAAAGCAATGTGATACGCAATCCTAAAGGCAAAGTCGCCGCCATTATGGTTAAGCGGGATCTGACGGTTTTCAGCAAAATTGATAGTCAATTTATCCTGCAAACGAATGACGCCTTACTGCTCTGCGGTAGCCGTACTGAGCTCAAATACCTAGCGCCAAGGTTGGTGTAACTTGGTTCAATGGCATCCCTCCATCATGGCGATTGAGCATAAACCCAAATCGAGTAAAAAGCTGTTAGGCGCACCGCCCTTTATCCTAAGCGTGAGCTTTGCATTGTTGATCATCTTAGGCACTTGCTTACTCAAACTGCCGGTAGCAACCGAATCTTCTATTACTTGGCTACAAAGTCTGTTCACGGCCACCTCGGCGGTAACAGTGACAGGGCTGGTTGTTGTCGATACTGGCACTGTTTTTACGCCCTTTGGGCAAATCGTCATAGCGCTGTTAATCCAATGCGGTGGACTTGGGCTGATGACCTTCGCCATTGTCACCTTGATCGCCATTGGCGGTAGAATTGGTTTTTTACACCAAACAGTCGCAAAAGAGGCTTTTAATCAAACAGATACATCGACTCTAGTGTCAACGGCAAAATCAGTGTTAGTGTTTTCTCTGCTGGTTGAAGCCGTAGGCATGGCCATTCTTTCCGTGCACTGGAGTCAGGAACTCGGTTGGCAAACCAGCTTATTCCACGGTTTTTTCTACACCATCAGCGCCTTTAACAACGCAGGTTTTGCCCTCAGTGCCGACAGCCTAATGCCCTATGTTGCCGATCCTGTCATTAATCTCACCATCACGGGCCTGCTCATCATAGGTGGCCTTGGATTCTCGGTGTGGATAGATCTTCGTAGGAACAAACGTTGGTCAAAACTCAGCGTTTACAGCCGCATGATGATCACAGGCACTATGATTATCAACGCCGTCGCAGTGATTGCGATTTACTTTATTGAGTACAACAACCCCAATACCTTGGCGCCCTTAAGCGAACTCGGTAAATGGTTAGCCTCATGGTTTCAAGCCGTTACACCGCGCACCGCAGGCTTTAATACACTAGCAATTGACCAACTCGAAGATGGTACAACGCTACTCATGCTGGTATTGATGTTTATTGGCGGCGGCTCATTAAGCACCGCCAGTGGTATTAAGGTGGTCACCTTTATGGTGCTCATCTTGGCAACTTATGGTTATTTACGCCGCGATGAAGCTATTTATGTATTTAAGCGCGAGATCCCCAAAGACACCGTCAGCAAAGCCTTGGCGCTAACCATGATCTCCATTGGCGTCACTTGGCTAGCCATCTTCGCACTGGTATTAAGTGAAAACGCACCGTTAATTGATATCGTCTTTGAGGCAGTGTCAACACTGGGCACAGTCGGTTTGTCCCGAGGTCTGACAGGCAACTTAACGATTCTAGGCCAAGTCATCATCATTTTTATAATGTTCATGGGTCGCCTAGGCCCACTTGTACTCGCCTACTTCCTCGCCAGCCCAAGGACCAAGAAACTGCGCTACGCAGAAACCAAACTGGCGATTGGGTAAATTAATTAGTTGGACGGCAGGCACTGCAAGTCAGTGCCGCCCTTCGAGTCTGTTCACCGCTATAACACCCGTCCGTTTCTTTTAAAAGAACTATTCCGATAGGCTATTCGATGGCTTCATGCCATCGAAAACCATATCAGTGGCACTCTATCTCAGAATTCCCCCAACTGAGTCATTCTTTCTAAGCCACCCATTGTGATCACCTTGAAAAACGACGAAAGCACTCCCGCCATATATCTAAATATCTGATGGCATAAGCTATCCATTGATTACCCACTTCAACCTTTATCCGCTATAGTGGATGTTGCATAATATTCCATTGACCAAACTCCAGCTAACTCATTGCCAATGAATAAAAAACTCACCTTCGCTCTATCAAAGTTCGACTTTTAGACCTTAGCAGAAATACGCTTGGTGATAGCACGAAAGATACTGTAGGTTATATTCCATACTATCAGTGGCTTTGTTTTTATTTGTAGCAGTTAAACCCATTAGTAGAATAAGAAAAGCTAAGGTTTGAATGAAGACTGTTGCTAATTAAGCAAGAACTTTGAGTTGATCAATAACTGAAGCTAATAAGTATGTTTATTAACTAAAAAGTCGGGTGGTAAGCGATAGATATGTTTCAAATACAGGATTTAGTCGACCTTCAAGCCTTATCAGAGTCAGCGGAGTTGGAATTTAAATTGGCTCAAGGACAAGATGGTAAAGGTAAATTACCTGATGATTTTTGGCCAACTTACAGCGCAATGGCCAATTCTCGTGGTGGCTATGTTGTTCTCGGTGTGCGTGAGAAAAAAGGACAACTGACATTAGCTGGGATTGAAGATATAGAGATTGTTCACAAACAATTGTTTGATATCGCAGGGAATAATGCCAAAGTAAACATAAACTTACTGACAAATGATAGTGTTCAAACGGTGAACATTGAAGGAAAATCACTACTAGTTATAGAAATTCCAACAGCTCGTCGTGACCAAAAGCCTATTTATCTGAAAAATCAGCCTATGAAGGAGACTTACACTCGTCTACACGAAGGTGATCACCGCTGTAGTGAAGAACAGGTTAAGCGTATGATGGCAGAGCAGGTAGAAGATAGCCGAGATGATAAAATTCTCACTGGTTTTGACTTCTCTGATATCGACATGGACAGCCTCAAAGCATACAAGAACTTATTTTCAGTTGCTAAACCACAACATCCTTGGCTGGAATTAGACCTTTTTGAACTGTTTAAAAAGCTAGGTGGATGGAGAAAAGATCGTCAGACGAACGTTGAAGGTATAACGTTAGCTGGAGTATTGATGTTTGGTACTTGGGATGCCATTCAAGACGCTGTTCCGAATTATTTTGTTGACTATCGCGAACGAGATGAAGCCAGTGTTGAGCGTTGGGTGGACCGCCTGTACCCCGATGGATCTTGGTCTGGAAACGTGTTTGATTTCTATCGTCGTACATACCGGAAATTGGTCACGGACTTAAAAGTACCATTTGAACTTCAAAATGGTATTCGCTTGGATGATTCAAAAGCCCACGAAGCTATTCGTGAAGCATTAGTGAATACGCTTGTTCATGCAGATTACACAGGACGAAGCTCCATCCTTATCGTAAAGCGACCTGATTTATTTGGTTTTCGCAACCCAGGGTTGATGCGTGTCCCCCCAGAAATAGCAGTAAAAGGTGGTGAAAGCGATTGTAGAAACCGCAGGATGCATCAAATGTTTCTGATGATTGGTGCGGGAGAGCGTGCTGGTTCAGGAATTCCCAAAATATATAGTGGATGGGAATGGGCAAAGTGGCGAACCCCGAAGTTGTACGAAAAATATGAACCGTCAGAGCAAACTCTCTTAGAGTTATCGACCGCAAGCCTTATTCCAGAAGAAGTAACTCAGTTGTTAGCGGTTAAGTTTGGCAACACCACCTTTTATTCACTCAACGAACTTGAGCAGATGATTGTTGTAACCGCAGCAATTGAAGGCTGGGTAAACCACGAACGAGCTTGTCAGCTAACCAGCAAGCATTCTCGTGATGTTACGCTGGCTTTACCTAGACTAGTCGATAAGGGCTTTCTTGTCGCAAGTGGAAAGAAAAGAGATAAGTCATACAGCTTACCAGGAATGGAGTTGCCATCCCCAGAGGAAGTTTTCTCTAATGCGTTAACTCCTATAAATAACTTAACGCATAACGCCAGAAGCTTAACGCATAGCATTGGTAACTTAACGCATAACAACAGTAATGCTATTGATTCGAACGAAACTAGAGATGATAAAGGCAGGTTTATCAGTTCTTTAATTGACAAACCATTTGTCGATAGCCTTGATGTGCTAAGCAAATCATTTCGACAAGAACTTAACGCTTTAGCTGCTCCTGCAAGAGAACAGCGTCGATTAGATACAGTTACGATGAAGTCACTGATTTCTGGCCTCTGCCAAGAACATTACATCTCTGTTTCTGTTTTGGAAATGATATTAGATCGTAAGCCTCAGAGCTTACGACAAAATTACTTGAAGCCTATGATTTCAGAAGGGTTGCTAAAAATGGCGTTTCCTCATAAGCCTAATTCACCAAAGCAGGGGTATACCACGGCGGACTAATTGTACGTTAGGAATCGACTTTTAGTATAAGTAGGTTTATATCTCTAACATCAATAGGCGGAATTACAACTAAGTAAATCTACTTTGTCTTCGTTCTAATTCCCTACTTAAACTATGTAAATACGGAATTAGAACGAAGACAAAGCTGACCGACAACCCTTAATGCCACGCTGCTCTTTTTAGCATTTTCATGAAATAGAAAAGAAGACAATTTCAAGGTATTGATTTTAATTAAAAAATAACCCACCTAAACGACTAGCTTAAGCCACTATACATGTTTCAACTCTTACTCAGCGCTTAGCTTACTTCAGTTCTTCCGGGTTGGCAGGTAGACGCAAAATCCTCACCTGTGGCGTTGAACAAAGATACCGATAGAAATTAACAGCTATTACAGACACTTATTGAAAATAAATGCCTAACCCCCTCCGCCTTTACAAGTCTAAACACAAATTGTTCTGCGGTAGCTCAGCATGCTTATCTAAAATCTGATACCCCATCGCGGCATAACCTTTCGCCCTCTTTTGGTACATTCGGCAGAGCATTGGCAGCGAAGTATCGAGATAATCAAATACAATCACGCGATCTTTTCCCTCAAACTGCCTTTGTATTCTCCCTACATATTGAACTAATGAGCCTTTCCAAGATATGGGCATAACAAGAAATAAGGTATCGAGCTTAGGTAAATCAAAACCTTCCCCAATATATTTCCCTGTTGCAACAATAACTTGAGCACTATTCAACATTCCCATCGCAAGCTTTCGTTCTTTAGTGCCCATAGCCCCACGCAAAAGCAAGACATGGATCCCTCTTTTTGATAATAAATGACCCAATAACTCAGCGTGCTCTCTTCGCTCAGTCAGGACAATGGGGTGTCGTTGCTGCGTAATAGCGGCAAAAATATCATCAACTATAATGTCATTTCGTTGCTCGTTATTTGCGAGCCAACGATATACATCTGCAATATGCGGCCGACTTCCGGCACCGGTGAGCTCTGATGGTACTTCAAATTGCAATTTTGACAGCCTGACCTGTTGTACAAAATTATTCCCCTGATTCGCAACAACATGCCTGATTGGGCCCGCTTGCATAAAAATTATCGGCTGATGACCGTCCTGACGGTGAGGCGTGGCAGTGATCCCAAAAACATATTTAGCATGAACTTCATGCAGCAGTCTTTCATAGTTGGGAGCAGAAATATGATGGCATTCATCAATAATGACGTGACCATAGTCATAAATAATAGGATCAACACTATTATCCTTTCGACTAATCAAACTTTGATAAGTCGCGATATCGATTTGGCCGGTAAATTTGCGTTTCCCACCTCCCATTAAACCGACTTCACAACCCGTCAGAAAAACAGCTAATCGTTCTTTCCATTGATCCAATAACTGCCGACTGTGTACTAACACTAAGGTGTTCACTTTACGTCTGTGGATCAAACCTATTGCAGCAACGGTTTTGCCAAAAGCTGTTGGGGCATGCAATATACCGATATCATGCTTTGCCAATACTTCAACGGCTGTCTTTTGATTTTTTCTCAGCTCACCGTTGAACACTAACCCCTTTAAGATGGTCCCTTGCTGGCGCTTATCTTCCAACTCAATCTCAATCGAATGATCTTTAAGCAAGCTAGACACTTCATCAAAGCAGCCACGAGGCAATGCTAAATAATCATTTTCAACTTCAGCCAAACAAATAAAGCGCGGGATCCCATTGGTTGAAAATCGTAATGCCTGAGTTCTAAAAAACACCGGATTTGAAAAACTCGCAATACGCTTGAGTTTTGCCAACAATGCCAGCGGTAAGGCATCAATACGAATATATAAACGATTAGCCACAACGAGAGTCAGCCTCTGCGGACACCCCGCTACCACTTCTGTGCTTTTAACAAAATTGCGTAACCAAGGAACTCTGTTTGCGTCAGGCTTTACACCTTGCTTACCATCAAGAATGATATTTAATTGAATATCGGTTAGTTTCTTAGTGGATGCTAAATAGGCCCATTGATCGACATAAGGCGCAAAAAAATCATCAATAAATACGCTATTTCCTTGTTGTCGAGGGACATTTTGCAAAGGAAGAGCGATCAAATTACCAAAGCCACCAATGGGTAAAACATCCTGATTAGGGAACAGCCGATCATAAGATTCAAATGACAACCCAGCATGATATTCCATTGCTTTATCAAGCAAGATAAAACCCAATTGCCTCGCAGCTGAAGCGGATACTGGGGTTTCAAAAAATACCCAAATATGAGCACCATTTCCAGATCGAGAGCGTTCCACGCTAAAAGGAACACCTAGCTCCCGACAAGCTTGTCGAAAAGCAGAAACTGCCTCTTGCCAATCTGACTTATCAAAGTCTGCCGCGAGTAACCAACAACGATTATCTTCCAGCAGGGGGTATAAACCTAACGTTTGACGACCTGAAAGATGATCATATATAGCTTGTCGGTCTAACAACTTAAATGCTTGGTTGACGCATTCAGTACACTTAATTTTTGGTTTATGACACTTATCTTGTTGCCACTCATTATGGCAACTCACTGAGTACCCGCTACGTCCTTGCTGGTTCTGCCAGCGGTTAGCATAGATATCTTGTCGTCCCCGAAAAAGCGCCATATAGATATCGATTTTCTGAGAAGCGCTTAAGTGCAATGTGCCAAGATCAGCGTCGAGTAATATAGAGCGTCTTGCCAACAATATTTCACGCTCTCTTGCCAACTCGTCCAGCCTTGCATCAATTGCCCTTAACTCTTCAGCAAACATACTCTCTCCACCAATCATATCTAAACCAATTTATCCTGACGCAAAGTTAGCTATAAACCATATCATTAATGAGCTACAATAAAGTCACATCAATAATATCTGTCAGGATTAAAGCTTTGTCAGTATCAGCGTTAGTTGCCAATAGACTATCTCGAATGAAACGAGGCGTCCCATTTTCTATAGAGAATTTTTATTCTCTAGGCACGACGACATCAGTTCAAAAGGCAATGAGCCGACTAGCCCAAACAGGGGAAGTGGTTCGTGTGGCAAAGGGGTTCTATTCCCGCCCCAAACCTTTACCTAGCATTCCGTCTATCAAGATTACGGCAAAGGCAGAAGACGTCGCGCAGACATGGGCACGGACTCATCACTATAAAATAGCGCCTCAAGGACTAGAATCGGCTTATCGACTTGGCATGCAAACGCAAGCGCCCGTTAAAGCCGTATATTGGACGACAGGACCCAGTCGTGAGTTCCATGTTGGTCATCAAACGGTACAAGTCAAACATACGACAGAAACCAAATTGCAGTGGATAAATAAGCCAGAGGGAACCTTATTGAGAGGCTTGCTCTCTTTATCGCCGGAACACACTTCTGTCGCGACCCTGCTTATGGCGATAAAGCGTTTAAATCTTCTTGAAAATGAAGCAATTGAAGTTATTCGAAAACTCAGTAACAGCCCAATATTGAAAATGTGGCATTCCAAGTTACATCAACTAGAGAGCAACCTCAGATGATGAGCATTTTTGACTGGTACGCAGATAAATCCAAACATCCGGAACTCGCCACCATGTTTGAATATGCCGCTCAGCAACATGAGCATGGCTTAGTAGCTAACTTTTTAGAAAAGGATGTTTGGGTGGCTGAAATACTCCGCCTACTTTATGACGAAAGGCTGCTCGGAGACTGCTCTGTAGCCTTTAAAGGTGGAACCGCACTCAGTAAATGCTGGGGGGCTATTGAGCGATTCTCAGAAGACATTGATTTATCTATCCACTGGGCTGATTTATCTGGGTTATCTGAAGAGGATGAGTTGACCGCGTGGAAAACAAGCACTCAAAGCACTAGCCAAAATAGAAAGTTTAGAGATGCTCAACAAAAACGCTTAGTGCAGTGGAGCAATAACTTAGTTGAAACACTGAATGCTCGATTCGCCCAGTACAACATAGCAGGGCTCTGCGCCAACGTTGAGCCTGACTCTCATGGTGAAAAAATTGATATCCATTTCCCGCGAGTCACCCATAGCGCTAATGACTATCAACTTGATCATATACTATTAGAATTTGGTGGTAGAAATCGCGGCAAACCAACGGAAGTCATCGATGTCGCATGCTACATGGATAGCATTACGGCTTTCCAATCCTTGGCATTGCCCAAAGCAAAAGTGATGGCATACCAGAGAGACTTTATTCTTTGGGAAAAATTAACGGCACTCCATCAATTTGCCACCCAAGAAAAGGAGCCCAATCCAAACAGACTCGCTCGACATTGGTATGATGTCGATTGCCTGTTAAGGATGGGATTTGCAGATCCTTATAATACGCCAGAGGCGATGCTGGCCGTCATCGAGATGAAAAAATACCGCTTCGCAAACCAAGGCGTCGATTACGAAAAAATCCTTCAAGGACAGCTAACACTGATCCCAACACCTAAAAGATTAGACGAGATCGCCAAGGATCACGCCCAGGCTATCGCGGGAGGGATGTTTTTTACCACCCCGGCATCGTTTGACAGCATAGTGACGCGCCTTAACGTCATACAAAACGAACTCAATCAGCATTTTGCTGCATTGCTCAAGTAGCATGAGCCTATGTGATCCGCACCGCAGGCGATCCGTCACACTCACTCAGGTATAGCTGTCGAGCAGGATGAGTGTTGAAAAGAATATGCCTGAGATTCGCTTCAATGGATTTAGTGGTGAGTGGAAAACCTCCCAACTTTCTAAGCTTGCTTTCTTTAATCCTAATGTAATAGCCAATGAGAACAAGCCATTACACCAGAACATAACCGCTGGCCCGTTTGAATTGCACTAGCTTGAGCGGAAAACCTGCAGCTTTGAAATGCAGATGTTGTAAATTCAAAATACGAGCGGTTATGGGTAAACAGGTAAGGAACGTCGCGGCCAGAGGTGGTAGGCAGGCCTTTCCCTTCTTTATACACCCGAAAATCATCTACTAATGCTTTGGTAGCTGTAACGCGTAATAGAACCACTTAATGTGGCTTGTCGTTTATAGAAACGCGATATTCGAGGGTGAATAAGCACGCTGGATTCGCACTTTCAAATGTGACAAAAAACGACTACAACTAGCTTAATTTATATCGGATAGTGTTCTTCTTCGTATGCTTCAACAAAAGAAACTAGCAGCTCAAGTTCATCACCTTCAGGTGAACCTGGCTCCGCATCGAATAAGGCTTCAATCCTTATTAAAGCCATTCTGTAATCGATTTCGGATGGTGTGCTTGATTCAGCAAGCACTTTAATGGCTTTAAGAGTGTCACCATCAAGCGTTCCATTTTTATTAAAGCGCTCAGCCATTTTTAGCAATCTTTCCATTCGGGTTGCGTCGAAAACGTCATCTCTTTGAATTAGAAAATCGCTGTCAGCCTTATCCGTATCTTCAGAATAAGAGCCCCAATCTCTTTCACTTGTAGTAGCGAGTTCATCAGCGTTTGCTGTATGGCGTGTTAGTCCTTCTACAAGGTCTTTTTCTGACAACCGTTTTTTAGCCATGGCACGCATCTCGATTAAAAATGACATTAGATAATTTATAGCATAACTAGGGTCTGTTGATCTTTGCTGTACAAATGTTGTTCAGCAATACATCGGCAGCCACATTAACATAAACGCCAGTGACACCATACTGGCGTAATTTCTTGCTAGCTTGTCATATCTTGTTGATATTGCTCGATAGTGTTTAATTCTTCCAAAAGCATTCTCCACTAAATGTCGATACCGATATAAGCACCAATCGACTCTTTCTTGAGGTGCATTCTTATAGCGGCGCCTCGGAATAACAGATTTCCCGCCTTTATTTGCGATAAGTTCACGAAAAGCATCGCTGTCATAACCTTTATCTGCAATGACGATATCAACCTGCTTCAGGTGCTCAATTAAGCTGGGGGCGTGTGTAATATCGTGTTTTTGGCCTTCTGATAATTCGAAATAAATCGGTAATCCTCCGCTGTCGACGGCTAAGTGAATTTTGGTTGAATTACCGCCTCGACTTTTACCAATACTCTCATTATTTAGCGTCGCTGCACCTGCACTGTGCTGGTGAGCCCGCACTATCGAGCCATCAATAAAGACCCATTCTATATCAGCAAGGTTGGCTAAGGCCTTGAATAAATGTGCTAGAACGCCTTTCTTAGACCATAAATGAAATCGTCTAAAGACCGTGCTCCAATGACCGAACTCTTTAGGTAAATCTCGCCAAGGGATACCTGTTCTAAGGCGGTAAAGAATACCTTCGAATGTTTGTCTATGTTCAGGTTTGTCATAAACACGGCCTGTGCTTTTCATTAAATGAAATAGCTTTTCCCAGCGTGCATCGGTTAGCATAAGTCTTGGCATGGCTTGAGGTTATGGTTACTTTTGGCGAAGCAAATTATAACGTCTTGCCATGCTGTCTAAA
>NZ_JAKKRZ010000035.1:0-39698 GCF_025653725.1 Shewanella sp. SM74
CCTAGGTTCATCCAATCGCGGAAGGCCCGAAGGTCCCCTCCTTTCCCCCGTAGGGCGTATGCGGTATTAGCAGTCGTTTCCAACTGTTATCCCCCTCGACTGGGCAGATCCCTAGGCATTACTCACCC
Organism: Shewanella sp. SM74; assembly: GCF_025653725.1. Taxonomy (NCBI): domain Bacteria; kingdom Pseudomonadati; phylum Pseudomonadota; class Gammaproteobacteria; order Alteromonadales; family Shewanellaceae; genus Shewanella; species Shewanella sp. SM74. Next base: position 129 of record NZ_JAKKRZ010000035.1, read on the forward strand.
GTCCGCCGCTCGCCACCTCAGAAGTAAACTCCCTTGTGCTGCCGCTCGACTTGCATGTGTTAGGCCTGCCGCCAGCGTTCAATCTGAGCCATGATCAAACTCTTCAATTAAAGTTTTGTTGCTTCATCCTGAAGGAATCAGCGGCTCAATGAATTCTGATTTTTTGTTTCTAACTAAAGAAACAAACTGTACATATTACTATGAACACTCATTGTTACATTGATTTAAATTTTTGACTGCCAACCCGAAGGCTAAGCAGTTTCGATTAACTCAACACCTGTGAGTGTCCACACAGATTTCTTGTTTTATCTTGTTAAAGAGCGTTGACCACATACCGTTGCCGGCGGGTCGTGCTGATGCTTCATCAGCTCAGGGTCGTGCATTTTACGCATTTCCCGTTTCGCGTCAAGGAGTATTTTTCAACTTCTTGCTGCGCTTGAATTAAGTGCTTAAAAGCGACTCAATTCAACCTAACTCGTCAGGCTGCTTAACGCCGTCTGCCGTGTCAGTGGATGCGCATTATAGGGAGCAGGAGATTTTGTGCAAGGGCTTTTTGTAGGAAAATAACGATTAATGGTTTAGACGTTTACTTATCAAACGATACGTATAAAAAAGGGGCTAAAAAGCCCCTTTATCTCGATTAAGTCTGGCAATCTATATGAGTCACGCTCAGCTAGATCATCATAAATACTGTTATCTATGGACTAAAGAAGCGAGATTCTTGCTCAACTTCGACTTCTTCACCGTCGATATGAGTTTTCACTTTTATCTCGATATTAGTAACTGAACGAGACAGCTCAACCGGATCGATACCGACACTAATAGGGAGAGTTAACACTTCACCACCCGCAATAGTGACCGAAGTTGGACCGTACCATTTATAGTTGTCTAATCCTTCGACACTCATAGTGTATTCGTGGGATTGCTCTGTCTTATTAAGAATCTTCAAGGTGAAGGTGTTTTCAATCAAACCTTGATTGTTCTCTCTATAGAGCTGATTGCGGTCACGAATAATGTCCATACGCACAGGCGCTATGGTCGCACTGGAGTATATAAAGACTAATATCATCGCTATCAGTACCACGCCATAACCGACAAGTTTAGGTCGCAGCACTTTTTGCTTAATTCCTTCTAACTTGTTCTCGGTGGTATAACTGATAAGCCCTTTCTCATAACCCATACGATCCATGGTTTGATCGCAGGCATCGATACAAGCGCCGCAGTTAATACACTCATATTGCAGACCATTACGAATGTCGATTCCCGTAGGACATACCTGCACACACAAGTCACAGTCGATACAGTCGCCAAGCCCTAGCTCTTTAGGGTCATCTTTGCGTGAGCGCGGACCACGGGTCTCACCACGTTTAGTATCGTAACCCACGATAAAAGTATTCTTATCGAACATGGCTGCTTGGAAACGAGCATAAGGGCACATGTGGATACACATTATTTCACGCATCCAACCCGCATTGCCGTATGTGGCAAGTGTAAAGAACACGACCCAGAAGTAGATACCGCCAGAAGCATTAAGCGTAAATACATCGACATAGACTTCACGACTTGGCACAAAATAGGACACAAAGGTCATCGCCGTCATCAGTGAGAGCAATAGCCAGGCCGTATGTTTTGCCGTTTTACGCCAAAGTTTGTCAAAGCTCCATGGCATTTGATCTAACTTAATGCGTTTATTGCGTGCGCCTTCAAGTTTTTCCTCGAACCAGATGAACATAAAGGTCCATACTGTTTGAGGGCAAGTGTATCCACACCAAACACGGCCAAGATAGGTAGTCACAAAAAACAGAGCGAAGGCAGCGATCATAAACAACGCTGCAAGCAAGGTGAGATCCTGCGGCCAAATCGTTAAACCGAAGACGTGAAACTTTTGTTCGCCCAAGTTAAACCATACGGCTTGACGGTCGCCCCAAGGGATCCAAGGTAAAAGCAGGAAAAATAACATGGCGATCCAGCCCATGCGGCGACGTACGCTACTCCACAAACCGTCTATGGCTCGGACATAAATCCGATTACGAGGATTAAAGCGATCGGCTTTACTCGCATCTGGCTGGTGAATCTTAATTCGATTGGTTTTCGAATAGTCCTTGTTGTTAGATTCTGAGTTCATCGTTACAGCCTTTTACTGCTTTAATATTGGACGAAAACTAGCTTATTATACCCATATTCTTAATGGTTATTCACTTATGTTGGACTAAAAGATGAAAGGTTGGATCATATTGGCGCTACTCGCGGGTGCTTTATATTACTTATACACAGAAACAGATAAATTAGATGTTCCTATTGCAAAGACTGAGGCGATGATCAAAGAAATAGAGAATAAAGTTGACTCTATGACAGGAACGAAAATTATTAAAATCGACCATAAACTGGCTAAGGTAAGAACCGACATCATAGAACGTTTATCCACATTAGAACTCGAAGCCTTCAATCAAATTCCAATGACACCCGAGTCTATTGCCGACTTTAAGGCTAACTATTGCGGTACTATGGCACCTCAACATCCAGTGTTTAGCAAAGATAATCAGCTTTATCTATGTGATCACCTCTAATCATTACAGACTCATAGGCAAACGGGATTTTGCTATATAGCGCTAAGGTTTAGACTTAGGTGATTGACCTTATATATGATTCCGCCTAGCCTTTGAGGCATTACAGCATAAAGGCCTATGAATCATGACCCAACAAGTATCAGACATTTTTGATCCCACCCTATGGGATGAAGTCAGTGGATTTCATTTCGACGATATTACTTACCACAGAGCCAAAGCGCACGGTACAGTACGCATTGCCATTAATCGCCCAGAGTGCCGTAACGCCTTCCGACCTAAAACCGTTGATGAATTATTTATCGCACTCGACCATGCACGCCAATGGTCTGATGTAGGTTGCGTACTGCTTACGGGTAACGGTCCTTCGGCAAAAGATGGTGGCTGGGCGTTCTGTTCAGGTGGCGATCAACGTATTCGCGGCAAAGATGGCTATAAATATGAAGGCGCCGAAGAAGGTAAAGCCGATCAAGCCAGAATGGGCCGCTTACATATATTAGAAGTGCAACGCCTTATCCGCTTTATGCCTAAAGTGGTCATCGCCGTTGTGCCAGGTTGGGCGGTGGGTGGCGGCCATAGTTTACACGTAGTGTGCGACTTAACCTTAGCCTCGAAAGAACACGCAATATTTAAACAAACCGATCCCGATGTTGCGAGCTTCGACTCAGGTTACGGCAGTGCTTATCTCGCCAAGATGATAGGTCAAAAACGTGCCCGCGAAATCTTCTTCTGCGGATTTAACTACAGCGCTGATGAAGCCTTCGACATGGGTATGGTTAATAAATCCGTTCCCCATGCAGAGCTAGAAACCGAAGCATTAATGTGGGCGAAAGAGATTAACTCTAAATCACCTACGGCTATGCGTATGCTTAAATACGGCTTCAACATGACAGATGATGGTATGGTCGGTCAGCAATTATTTGCCGGTGAAGCGACGCGTTTAGCCTATGCGAGCGCCGAAGCACAGGAAGGACGCGATGCCTTCCTCGAAAAACGCGATCAAGATTTTTCAGCCTTCCCTTGGCACTACTAATTTTAGAATCGTATTAATTTACGTTTAAATGCTCAAAGCCCTCCATCGTGAGGGCTTTATGTTTTTTACAACGGATAAATAGATAAAACCGTTTAAACTAATCTGAAAACACGGCTTTTAATTTTAATGAGAATTGTTATCATCTAAATATTCCCGCTGGGAGCCTATTTAGAGGACAAGATCATGACTAAGACACTCACTTTTGCTGTACTACATTTTAGCGTCGCTTTTACCGTAACCTATTTATTAACTGGCAGCGTAGTCGTAGGTGGCGCAGTAGCCTTAGTAGAACCCGCGATTAACACTGTAGTGTTTTACTTCCATGACAAAGTGTGGAAACGCATTGAGGCAAAAAAGCAGCACGAGCTAGATGCCATTCCAGCATAGAAAGCTAAGCCACCAGCATTTGCTATTGCTGTAAGTTAATCGTCATTTTGTCGTGAATCTAAATGAAAAAACCGCCAATAAAGGCGGTTGTGGGAGAGGAATAAAGTTTCATACTAACCCATTCTGCAGACACTAATTTTTAGCCGTGAAAATCGATACTGAAAAAATAAAGTATCATACTAAATCTGAAATAAGCTCCATTTCGAAGCCTTCATTAAGTAATAAAGTGTCATACCGATATAAATCTAACTAACCTGAACTCGGGATAAGAAAATTTGAACTAATAGCCCTCCAAGTGATCGGATCTTTCGACCAAGAGAAACCCCATCACACCGGAGGGCCTATGCATAAATTAGTGGAAGTGTTTTGCGATGTCGATGATTTTTGTGCTGTTTTCATTCCTGAATGGGAAAAAACGCTGTTAACCGATGGCACACGCAAGCGTCAACGCGCTGGCCGTATGACGATGAGCGAAGTGATGACCATCATCATACTTTTTCAGATGTCCCATCACCGTGATTTCAAGAACTTCTACACCGGCTATCTGGCTCATTTCTACAAATCTGCTTTTCCTAATTTACTCAGCTATACCCGCTTTCTTGAGGTGATGCCCACGGCTTTAGTGCCGCTTTGCAGTTACTTTGCCAGCCTTAAGAGTGACCCAACAGGTATTGAATTTGTTGATTCAACCAGTATCAAAGTGTGTCATAACCTACGCATTCATCGCCACAAAACCTTGGCGGGTCTGGCGCGCAGAGGAAAAGGCACCATGGGGTGGTTCTATGGTTTTAAGCTGCATTTAATTGTGAATCATCAAGGCGGAATCGTGGCGGCCAAAGTGACCCCTGCAAATGTACACGACACAAAGCCTGTGAATGAGATGGTGCACAGTGACATGGATAAACTCTATGCAGATAAAGGGTATATCAGTAAAGCGCTGTCCAGTGAATTGCTAGAGAAAGGCGTGAAGTTGGTGACGAACGTGCGTAAGAATATGAAAGCGAAGGCGATGTCGTTGTGGGATAGAGCGATGCTGTCGAGACGTTTCATCATAGAAACCATCAACGACCAGTTAAAAAATATCTCACAGATAGAGCACTCCAGACACCGCAGTGTGCATGGTTTTATGCTCAATATGATTGCGGGACTTATCGCCTATCAATTGAAAGACAATAAGCCACAACTGAACCTCACTAACGCGGAGTTTAATGCTATTGCAGTTATGGCTTGTTAAACCGATCTCAGGTTAACTACAAAGACAAAGCAGAGAGCAAATAACTATCATCAAACTGTCTGCTCCACTTCAATATTCAGTCCTAGCTTAACTTCTTCGTAAATTGGAAGGTCGCTTCCCGGAGTGTCAAGAGTTACAACCAATGCATAAGGTACATCTATTCCTTCATACCCAGCACGTCCGTTGCAATGAACTTGAATCGCGAGGAAATCCCCCTCGGTAAAGCTGGCAGCCTTGTCACCCTTTCTGACTTCATGGAATATCGTTCCATTTTTCAAGTGATGATGATAATAGTCTCCATTATCCGCATTTATAACTTTATGGGCTGGCGTAGCCCATAATTGAGCACCTCTGTAATCTTGATGGCCATGATTAACGGGTGAAAACCAAGCAACTGTTACAATTAAGCGTCTATTTACTGTTTCAGCGGCTAAACATGGAGGTAAAGGTAAACGGTACTCATGTGCCGCACCATCTCTTATTACTCCAGTGTAAATCAATGTCGCTTGATTGTTTTGGCATGCATGTATCCGGCTCTCATTTACCACTCCAAAGCCTAAGTACTGATTTAATTCAGACTTAAATGTACGATTATTCTCTTTGGTCTTTAACAATTGCTCTATGACTTCTGTCGCTTGCTCCATGTGCTCCGCACCATGCGCGAGCAGAGCCTTGAGAATCAAGGCGTCTGAAGCATATGATAACGCTTGCTGATCCCCAAACTCTTTAATGCTGATAAGTGTTTCATAGAGAAATGCAAGGCGTCGTGTAGCGAGTGCCGCAGCATTGCTTGTGCCAGTTGTAAATCCATATGTATTTAACGCACCTGGTGAAGATGCAGGTAGGGCTGTTTTTACTCCTGGTCCAAAACGAACACTCCTGGCAACGTCAAGGACTACATCCTCATTCACTAGCATCGTTTTGTTAATATATGTCTGACGCCCACCTGGCATTAACAGTTCTGGCTTTACCGAATTCTTCTTACCTAATGTGACAGGGCTTATTGGACTAAATAAGCCAGGCGTAGTAAACACATCAACCTGATTAACTGGTATAGCTCCTTCAAATCGATCTTGGTGGGAGGATTTCACTGTTATTGCATTTATAGCTTCGGCAGGCGACATCATCCTCCGCTCATGCTTTTGCTTTGCAATTGCTTTGAGCGTCCTCTCTTCCAATTCTTCAGGCGTTAAAGATTTAAAATCATGTTCTTTGATACCGTCCAAGCATATGCGCTGAGTCATATTACCCGCACTAACAACAAACAAAACGCCATATCGAATAGAAAGCCAATCCAGCATTCTCGCCCAAGGGCTCATCTGAGTATCAAATAACCTATATGGATCGCCAACGGAAAGATTTATTATGACGACATTTGGTGCAGTAGGTGGAAGGCCCCCTTCTCCTTCTTTCATACGAATGACAGCTCTATGTACTAAATCAATAGGCAAGTATGCAGATGGAATTTGCTCAAGTCTGGTTCCATCCATTTGAGTATGCTCAGGCGCAAGTATAGGCCGTACATACAACGGGAGCTCTAATGGTCTTTCTTGGCGATTATTTAAATCACCATGAATGATTATAGAAGCCATTGCTGTACCATGAACCTGCTCTGAAGGAGATTGATAAAACTGTTCTAAATCATCAGCATCATCAATTATCAGCATGCCTTTCAAAGCGTTATGATTTGATAGAGGTAGGCCATCCAGAAGGGCCACTACTGGTTGTTGATATCCCGGTGATGGGCCTTCAAAACGTTCTGAATCAGTAATGAGTTGCTCTTCTGCAGTGATAATCTTTGGAGTAATACATTGACCTAAAGGCCTAAAAAACATAACCTCATCACATCTCATTAATTCCAGTGCGGCGCCACTCGATTCGACAACATCCCTCACTTTACTTAGAGGTAATAAACCGAGTAAACCATGATAACCTATCCCATCATGGACAAAGCTTTTCGAAATACTTCCACCACACCCTAAGACGACACTTCGAATATGTCCTTCAGCTTGCCCTCTTAAAAATCCAGTTGGTCGATACCAAAGTTCTATTTCAAAAGGAATAGACTCATCAAATCCTAGCTCTGCATCCTGTAATTTATGTTGCCAATCTTCAAGAATATAGGTGCTTTCCAGCCTATCCTTGGTATCCCAAAATCTTATATCTGCGAGTTGTAAGAATGCATCTCTTAATGGTGTAAACCCTGCGTCAATTTGGCCTGTTGCAACATAACGCTTCCACATAGCAAGGAGTTTATGTAACCCAGCTTGATTACTCATCGCCAAGTAAGCATTTTTGACAACTGACTTAATTTTACCATTCTTCTCAATGTAAAAATTATCATCCTTAAAGTCTCTGTCGACTATGTGTTGAGCTAAAAGCTCAAAACCTTGAACTTTAGCTAAAGCATCAGCCAAGTTCTGTACATCGCCAGCGACCTCAAGAACGAGAACTCTTTCAGGCTGCATACCTTCAGGTGAATAAGAAAGTTGAATATGTTCTGCGAAGTGCTTCTCTAAACGTTCTACTTTTGGAATAATGCGCGCAGCTTGTGCACCCACTCCCGGAGTTATTGGAGCACCGCCCCTCCCTTGCAATTTCCCTCTTATTCCATCCGTTTTGGGTTTGTTAAAGGTAAGAATCGGCTTCATATCCATATGCAACGTCCTTTACTACTAATAAGTTATTATTTGTTTTCAGTCTTATAACGGTTGACCCAAAAGGATAGGCAATGAGAAGTAATTTCTTTTAGATTGTTTTCACTGTCCGGAAGCCCGAGCACGTACTTTCTTTGAACATCTAATGCAAACTCTTCCAACTCAGCAAAGCTCAGTCCTGATAATTTGCGCGCCAATGTGCTTGGAGCCAACCCTAAACTATGGCCAATTCGTTTTTCAAACTCTTCAAACCACTTTGTCGCCATCCGTTGAGTTGGGCTAGGTATATTAACTTGAACCTGAAAGCGTCTCCAGATAGCTCTATCAAGCATTGACTCATGGTTGGTTGCACCCACGACAACAACATGGCTTGGCAGCATATCAATTTGTTTCAGAAGTGAATTAACCACACGTTTCATTTCGCCATTGTCATTTGCATCTTCGCGTTCCTTACCGATCGCATCAAACTCATCAAAGAAAAGCACACAACGTTGGGTTTTTATATGCTCAAATAGCTTATCGATTTGCTGTGCTGTTTCACCAAGGAAACGATTAATAATGCCCTCATACTTAACAGTAAAGAAAGGGACTGACAAATGATTGGCTAAGGCTTCTGCCAAGGTTGTTTTGCCATTGCCAGGAGGACCTGACAACAATAACTTATGACGAGGCTCTAGATTATAGGAACGAAGTAGATCTCTGCGAGCATGCTCTTCAACTACCTCTTGGAATACAGAGATCACATGATCGGGAAGCGTTAGATCTGATAGAGTTTTTTGGGCGTGAATTTCATAGAATGCATTTTGAAGGTCTGCATTATGAGTAAATTTTCTAGTCTCAACTGTCGCGGTGCTTGTAAGAATATTTCTTAGCCTATCCGCTAAATGATAATGATGACGAGCCTTGGCTTCAGCCGCAATTGCTTCTGCTGTTTTTTTAAAACGAGGAAGGTCACCCTTTATTCCCGTTTCAACCAAATTTAAAACCAAATCAGCTCTAGCCATGATACACCCCAAGTTACTACGTCCTGTAGTCTATCAGTAAGAATATGAAGAAAATACATATATATCAACTAGACATTTTAATTCATTTAAAGAATAATTTCCATAATTTCCACAAACCCTATAAACACATGTTTTTACTAAGTGAACCTGAAGTCATAAAGCTTGCCATGAAAAAATCAGGCTTGAAACAGGCTGGTTTTGCGAAAAAAATAGGCAAGAGTCAGGCTCAAGTATCAAAATACATATCAGGTGATAGCAAACCATCCACAGAAATATATATTCACTGCATGAATATAATCAATTCTAGTGAACAAGGAGATGAAAGCTTGTTGGATCTGATTAATGAGGTATCAAGATTAGACGGAGATAAGCATAAACATATACGCAATGCTTTAGTTGAAATGATAAAAGCCTACAAATCAGCACGTTAAACAATTGATACGTATATTCGACTTGCCCATTTTTCAATGTCCTCTGGGGTCAACGCTCCCGCTTTATTTGACTTCTGGTGCGGTATCCATGAGTGGTTTCCCGCCCCTACAAGCTTGTCTAAATGCTCCTTAGGCCAAGACAAGGAAGCCTTTAGCAATTGCTTTTCTATCTCATATAGGTGTGACTCTATGTCACCAATTGCGCTGGCACGGATTACTTTTGTCGACAACGCCTTACTGGAATCAGATGTATCAACCTCCAATAGGTAATAACCAGTTGTTTCTACAGTGATATGAGTGACCGACAAGCATCTAGGGTTACCGTCCGTTTCCAGAATATGCCTTTTGCATTTACCAATGGCAGGCAGTTTTCTAAGTGGATATTTTACGACCTCACAGCCATGCTTTTTCTCCAGAAGATCCAACATCGCAAAGTAGCTAGTAAATTTGTCTAAATACAGATGAGCATCGTCCGTTTGCTCTTTCAAATTATCCCATTCAGCACTCGGTAGATCACCGTTTGGCCCCTGCTCTTCAGTACTGACATCGCTAGAAGCTTCACTTGGTTCCTCCGCGTCTTTTTTACCGCGGCCCACAGACTTTCTTTTCTTACTGACCTTAGATGTTTGCACTGCTCGGTCAAACTCAAACTCCGTAGTATTTTCACTTATCATGACCGGCTTATTATCACGACTTCCCTCTGCGGTTTCGTCGATATCATGATTAGGTGGGCGATCAGCTCCTGTTCTGGCTGCTCGGCCCTGTCCGTTTACTTGGGAATAAAATTTGGGGCTGAAAAATTCGATATATTCCGGTAGATCGGTAGGTATATTTAAAATGCTGGATATTTCATAGACAAACAGGGTATTAGTCTTGAGATCAAAATGCCCCTTCAGTTTCAACTTAGCTCCTTTTAGCGCAGGAGGGTTAAACCTAAAGGCCCAACGCCGGTATTGCCCCACATCGTATCCATCGTTCAATTGGTAATTGCCGATACTCTCATATGAAGGCCTAGCATCTTTGTCCATCAGCAACCAAGCGATTAATCGACGATAACCATAATCATTGAATAACTCCCAGTTTCCAGAAAAAGTTTCCAGTACATTGATGATGGTCTTATCACCATCTTGCTCAAGGGAAAACTCATTACTCAATAGATCGTGAACTACCGAAGAACGGGCTAAATAGGCATTATGGAAGAATAATGCTCGCGCCAACTCAAACTGAGGTAGGTACACCCTAGTTCCGTCAGTCAGTTGAAACACAAAACAGTATTGACCTAATTCCTTGGGTAATCGTCTTTCAAGAGCAGGACAATTTTCGAGCTTATCAACTTGCCAATTACTGGTTGTAGAGATTTTAATCGTCTTTTCAAAATCTTTACGATAATAGTCTTTGGTCGGATTAATGATGTGCTTACGTATAAGGATAGGTGCATTAGAAAGGATAATTGCATCAGGGCCGTTATCTTTACTTGGATAAATACTGAGGTTAATTCCCCATTGTTTACTATCCTTTTTACGGAATAGATCACCGATACCATTGATCCAAGTATCGTCTTTAAATCCCTTAAGATGCGTTGTACCGTTCAAATCCCAATAATTTCCTTTAGAAATAGACTTGCTTGTTCGGTGAGGCGTTCTTCGCTAAGTCCTGATTTTCTCAAAACTTGCCAGCGTTTGAGCGGCTCGTCATCCAACATAAGAGATATAACTGTTCCGGTTATTCTTCTTATTTGATATTCAAAGATATTTTCACAATAACGATCAAAAAACAATCTGCACAACGGAAGTAGTTTCAAGTGTTTTTCAATACTAGCCTTATGCTCAAGCTGGTTTAGATACCAGTTTATTGAACGTCTGGGCATATCCTGCAGTAACTCGCTCAATTCACGAATGCGTATCAGCTTTTTAACTGTATCTCGATCTCGTCTCTGCCAGTCAACTTTTGCTTTATGTTTTGGTTGCGGCATTTGATTAACCTGATTTGTTTTGAGTAACCAATCTCTGTCACGACGATAAAGCCAAGCGTAAAGATCATCAAAACCATTGAGGCGTGCTTGCTTGGTTCCTTGTATTTCTATGGCTTTTCGCCATCGATTGCGACATTCATTCAGTAAATGTTTATCTGTTCCACTCAGTATCTTGCTCGATTTTTTCTTATCTGGCTTGAGCCGCATAACAGTATCGATGACACTTGCCAGCTTCCATCTAGGTTCTAAGAAGGCATGAAGTACAACTAAATGCTCTAAGTAGCTAAAAGCCTTACGGTGTTTACGAAATATACTTTTAAGCCAATTAGCTTCGTCATCATTTGGCATTAGCCCATATCGGGAAAGCCAGTTTGTGCCCCAAAAACTGAGGACTTTGTCACGGATAAGGTCATGACGTATAAAAGAGCCACGAGTGCATAAATGGTTAGCTGCTAGATTGGCGTACCAAAGACTCCATTGTGAGAACTCTGGTGCAAGCACAACACCTAGGTTCAATAAGTCATTAATACTTTCAGCAAGCAAGTTGTATTGCCATTCACCTTGAAGCTGTTCAACCTGAGGGCAGATAGTCAAATCAGCGGCTAAAAACTCATGCCTATGCACATCGTGGCGAAATATTTGTGAATCTATGAGCTTGCCATGAACAAGGCAAATTTCGGAACCAGCAACTTGCCAATCGCGCCGCCAATAGCATTCTCCATGTTTGCTTAACTGCTCGAGCATACAAGCTGGACAATATCTTAGGTATTTAGGCTGTCTTATACGCGAAGCCGCCACCCCGACCGAGAGATGAACAGAACTTTTACTGTTTGCCGTAAGCTCCTTAACTAGAGCTATCCGTTTTATTTCGCCTACGAAAGGTGCATACAAAGGAAAAAGAGTATTTCGATAGAGCAAATCGAGCGGTGTAATCTCAAGTTCTTTAGGATAGAGTGCTGCGATATGTTGTAGGTGCGATGGCAAATCTGACGAAGCAATGATCTTAGTATCACTGAATACTTCAAATAACAGCTCCTTCGGCGAAGCTATGCCACAGTGGCTCCCATGCCTCGCAATAGTGCTGTATAGCAGTTCATCGCGATAAGGCAAAGGAAAGCCCAACATATCAGCCTACTTTCTTCAGCCACTTAGGCACGTCGAACAATTCTTTACCGTATTTCAACTCTTCGTAAAGCCGCCCTTTGCCAGCCTGAGAGAATTTGAACCTCAAATCTTCGGAAGGCAGTGTATGCCAATCCGAGGGCTTAATAGTCTGAGTTTTGACCTTTTTAGGAGGTTCGGAAGGCTTCGAATACCAGTCCAGAATAATTCTGCTTAGCTCAGGAAGAGACAAATTGGGATGCTGCTTGAAAGCATTAATAATCAGTGGCTGCAACAATGCAGAGTCGCATCCCATAGCCTGTAACATGGTATACAGCCGCATAGCTTTCTCATCACCGGCAAAGGCCGCTTCATTTTCTTTTTCGCCCTGCCGCTCTTCAATTAATCTCCTTAGCTCAATAAGGCGCTTATCAATCCCAGGTAACTGTAAATCTGAATATTTAACGATAAGCTGAGGATCATCTCTACGTAAAGCGTCCAACATGGGATGTACTGGCTTTAACTCTTGCTCATATACGGTCCGCAACAATTTAGTGGTGATCCGCTCCAACCCTGTAGAAATGGCTCGCATCTGTGCAAGCACAAATATTTTCACGACTATATCAATGACACCCTGTGACAAATCAAACCAACAATCGCGAATTTCGTCACTCAACACCTCATCACGATTACTCAACCACTGGTATTGCCAAAGCTTGTCAGTAAATGCCTGCCATTCGGTTCTTCTCGATTTTCCTGTAGTCGGATCTGTTTTAACTAAACCTTGTTGCATAGGCTCCCAAAACAGCGAACCGAACCCAGCACTGCGTCGACCAGCCTGAAGTTCCATTTCAAATATAGGCCTAGCTTTAGGCGTACCCACCATCACAACTGGCACCCCAACCACGTTTACAAGCGCAACAAAAAACTCCAGCATCGCTTCTTTGCTTATCGAACGCTTCAACGTTAATCGTTGAATTTCATCTATGACCAAAACACCTATTGCCCGCTGTGTTGCCACCTGTCCCATAAGAGAAAGCAGGACTTCTGTACTATGGCGTTTGCGTGCATACTTTTCCTCATACCCAGTATGGAGGGTACGATCAACTTCGCGGAAAAAATTTAGGCATAAACTCTTCAACGAGCCATCTGACGGGCATTCGATTCTCAGATAGGGCATCTGAATGAAGTTATATTTTTTGTGATAAATGACTTGCGGATAAGTCGCGAGAATACGATTAATAGTCGAACTCTTTCCGCTACCAGAACAGCCAATCAATGACATGCTCTTTGCCGTCGAGTTCGATTGTGTAAAACGAAAATCGTTCGTAGCTCCTGACATAATCCTTTGGTAGCCTTCCTGCATCTTCTGATTCAGGGAACCGTCCGCTATATTACGCCCCACATAACCACCGCGGATCATGACCGATATTTTCTCTTCTAACTGCTTGTGAATTGACAGTGGCTGAAAAAAATCATCGAGTAGAGCACTAATCTCGTGAGCACGTATATGTCCCTTTACATAACAGTCCTTAGGGTTGAACTCCACCTTACCTGTTAGCTTGACCTTAAGGTCTTGTAAATCCATTATCGGCGGCAGAGCCTCTATCAGCGGATTGCCCCGATAGCGTTCGAGACCAGGATCGATGTAAACGGCCTCGACAAAGTTATCTGGTAATGACATCAGTCATCCTCCCCAAACAGTTCATCGATATAATCGGGATAATCCAAGTCCGGCTCAGGGTTTACAAGGTGGATCACCTTACCTGGCTTTCTATTATCCTTTGTAACGGGATTGTGCGCCTTCTCAGCTCTCTCCCTGGCCTTTTCTTCCCGCTTATTCTCGTTGATAGCACGTATCCGCTCCGCATTGGAGATCCCCGAAGTATCAGGTGCAGTCTTCTCCGCTTGAGCTATCTTATCGATGACAAATTGCTCATGTTGCCGTTTCTTTGCCTTAGACTGCACACGAGCTTGCCCAGTCGTCATTTTCTGCTCATCACGAAGTTGCCATACATCCCAAAACGAAGCGCCTTGAAACTCTCTTGATCGGTCAGCCAAGTTGCATACCCAATACTTGTTATTACCCTTTTCAGGAAAAAGGTAAATTCTATCGGCAACAAGTGGATCGTAAGCAGCTTCCATATTGGCTGGACGCTTCACATCCTTCCCTCTATGCGTCCAACCCAACTGCAGCAATTCAGAAGACGTATAGTAAATACCGAATAGGCAAACTCCCAACTCAGATAAAGTGGCCGTTTTTCTTGGAAAAAGGGCGATACGAAGCGCATCTTCATCAGCTTGGTGCAAGCGTCCGGTTCGATGCTGTAAACCCCAGTTCCACAAGTGAATAGGGGTTGTAGACAGATCAGTCGGCATATCTGAATCTCTGTCATACTTTTCAAGTATTGCGTACTGATTATGATAAAGCACTGATGAGATAATGATCTGAGAAAACTCTTTTACCGTTAGCTTCGCGTCTAGCCGATAGTCGTTTCCACCTCGTTTTTTTACCATAGTACCCGAGACATAACCTGGTACAAACGGACCAAAGGAAGCCTGAATAGTTTTGAAATTACGTTCAACAATACCTTTTGCATCACCTCGGTAGGGCGGCGTATTTTCTATTCTGACTGCAAAATTGCTCTCTAAATTCTCAATCTGATGACCTAGTAGCTCACCCCTATCAGCTAGAATGGCATCCGGTAGGCCTACACTAGGCCAATCCTCCGATGCAATATCAAAACCCAACGCTTTGCAGTATGACGTTTTATCGGTAGCAGCCATAAACAAAGCCTGCATAGCTGCAGCATAGGAGGCATTTTCAAAACCAATATAGAAACCAACAATCATTCGGCTGAACACATCAATAACCATATAAACAACGGGACGGCCGACGATGTTTGCCCTCTCACTATCTGATACAAGATAAAGATCAGCTATGGTGGCATCTATCTCGTAACGAGATCCTGGTCCAAGCACTTGAGTATTGGCAGTACTATGAAGGGGCCTGATATCTTTATTATATTCAACGTTCGACACACGCTTTCTTAGCTTTTCAGGTTGAGAATACTCGCGCTTGTAGAAGTGCATCATCTGCCAGTTACTGGGCAATTCTTCTTGAGGCGTATCAGGAAAATAATTTAAATACAGAGTCTCGAAACGACGATGAGCATAAGGGAACGAATGGCCCTTATCTTTCAAGAGATAACGGTCAATTGCGATACGAAAAAGACGTTCAATAAATTCATCAATTTTAGCCCCGGTTCCTGGCTCATATTTACGCGGACGCCCAAGCTTTTTATCCTTGGCCACCCGGCGTTTGCCCTTGCCACCGGAATTTTTATAATCAGGTAATAGAGCGTTCGGCGTCTGCCCACGCTGCCAGTAACGACGTGCCAGCCGATATAGCGTCTGTTTAGTTGAACCATGCTCAGCAAGGATGCCTTTGATAACCGCCCCGCGGCTTTGAGGCCTATAAAAGTCTGGTAGAGCAAGCAATGGTTTAATTAATGCGTAGTTTGTATCGCGCTTGGTTCTAGCAACACCACCTTCAATAGGTGTTTCGAAGGAAAGTTCTTTATACGGATCATTTATACGTTCAAGATTTTCCTGATCAATTGCCCTTATCAGTTCGCTCGTCAATATTAATTCAGGAAAAGCAGATGCGTCATCGATATCTATCCATACCAAATACTCGCCGAGTTGCTGCAGAACTCGATATCTGCGCTCACCAAACTTAAGAACCTCATTGATTCGAAACAAGGTATGCCTCCCTGATAAAACCTAGCTCTCCAGCGTTCAAATCACACGCCTTGAGTTTGGTGGTCGGAATGAAGATATCGAAGGAGAAATAGCGCTTGGCCAGCAAGCACCTTACTTCGTAAAGCGATTCGCCGAGCGGCAGATCGTAAGCCGCATCCAATTCCTTGCACAAGGCGAGTACCGTCTTATTAGGATTCTTTTTGAAATGATGAGCATAGAATTCGATCTGCTGCAGTGCCAACTCTACGTCCTCAGTTTCTTCCCTTTGTGCCGAATAGAGCCATTTGATGTTTCTAGTCACCACATCAGGCACGTTTTGTTCTGTTATCAGATACCAAGGCAAGGTTTTCTCCTGCCAATAGAGACGCTCGAGTTCAACTTTTTCGACAGTTCTCACATCACTCAAAGCCGAGGAATGCTTTGCCTGCAATACAAACCTTGACTCTTCTTCATCGGTAGAATCGACCAAAAAATCCGACGACATGTACTGATCAATACCCGCGATATTTGGATGTTTGATCCCAGCGTCGCTCGCCAGTTGGCGGGTGATATCGCGCTCAAGCGGAAATTGCTCGCGGATCTGGGTGACTTCGCAGTGCCACTCCAGCATAAGGAATACTGAAAGCTCGAGATCGGAAAACAGGTGATGGGTTCTTTGTGATTTGTGGCCAAATACACGATGAACACGCCCTAAAGATGGAAAATCCCTAACAGTTAACCAAGGTTTGTAGTCTGCATGCAGGCCACTACCTCGACCTTCCTTTATCCATTTGGCAAATTGCTGCTCTGAGCAGCCCTTTAATCGTGAAGCCATAAAAAAACCACCGATATTAGCTCGTTAATCGAGCATAATGACGATGGTTTTAGTATGCAACTTTATTACCTCTCTTTTTTAGGGCTGATGACCTTATAGTACTATCAACCTAAACGGTAATATTGGTGCTTTCTTTTTGAGTTATGCTTCCAACTTTTTGCTACATCAAAGACATGTGAAGGGTAATCATCCCAAGAATCTGCTAGCAGTTTCCCACGAGCAGCACGAAGTTTAACTGGATACCCCTTGCATTCAATCAAATGCATAAAGTAAAAACTTTTCTCTTGTTTAGTACTAAAATATTTATGTAAACCGCTACGAATAGTGGGATATCGCCACCATAAATATTTTGAATGTTCCTCATTTATAGTCTGTATGTAATGTGATTTTAGCTTTTTCATACACCCTCCAGGTTTACGTTACCTAGAAGGGGTCCTCTTCAAAATAGTTCATAAATTCACTCTTGCTTATATAATATATAAATCAGGCCCAATGACGGCCTGGACTCCCAGGCTCCAAACCAACTGGACCACCTAAAGCACCTTGCAACTTTCTCTTTCTCTTTCTCTTTCTCTTTCTCTTTCTCTTTCTCTTTCTGCACCATGCTATCGCAATTTTATCAAACACATCTGCTGGAATTTCAGCGTCCAGCCTTCCGAAAAATTTACCCTCAGCATTTGTAGTGGCCAACTAAATTTGACCACTACATTCTTATGTCATTGCAGGGAAACGATAAGGTGGACTACATTACAATTTCAACGATTCACCATCTTCAGGAATTAATACTTGTTTTTCTATGCCTTTTTCTTCCACGAACTCCCTGAGCTCTTTACGAGTCAATGCTGCGTGATTAACCGTATCCATATGCACAGCAATAATGTTCGCTTGAGGAGCATGTTTAATAGCCCTTACCGTATCTTCTTTCCCCATGATAATTGAGCCTTTAAGATTTTCCATTCGAGCATCACCAGTGTTAAGCACAACGAATTCAGGCTTAAATTTATGTAACGCATCCTCCACTTCATCGCGCCAAATAGTATCACCGACAAAATAAACAGTGTTGTAGTTGTCAGCCTCTAATATGACGCCCATAGCCTCTCCTAGTGCTTTAGCTAACGCTGGGATTGCATACATTTCATCCGTGCCATGCTGCCCACCCGTTTTGGTTAAACTAATGCCATTGAACTGAGTTTTAATTCCTAACACGCGCACATCTTTAAAGCCTTGAGCGCGAATAGTATTTGCATCTTCTTCATTTTGAACAAATAAAGGCATCGTTTTAGGAATTACACTTTGTGCTGCATCATCCCAATGATCAAGATGTGTGTGAGTGACAATAACGGCGTCTACATTGTCAATTACAGCTTTAGCTGACATGGGTAAATCGATCATTGGTATACGTATTTCACTACGGTAAGTACCGGCAAAACCAGGATAGGTATCTTTCTTTGCCAGCATAGGGTCGATTAAGAATGTTGTGTCACCATAAGTGAGTTTAGATGTTGCATTTCGGATATGCTGAAAGTGAATCTGCTGTGGTTCTGAATGCAGCGTTGGAGCCGATTCAGCTAATGCATTGGTGCTATTTATGATGGTTGCAAGCCCTAAGGTAAGTAGAATGGTGATAGCTTTGTTTTTCATAATGTATCTCTTTGGCAGTTGATAAATATGAGACATTATCCTCAGTATTTACGAGAGGTAATATTGACCCAAGTGACAAATATCGAAACAATTGGGCCAAATAATGATATGACTATTCACTTGGGAGCGCTTTGCACATGCAAGTACCAACTGTCGCTTTGATTCTCTACCCTCATTTCAGCGTGTTTCATATCGCTGTGCCTCAAGCCGTTTTTTCGATGCGGCCAGATGGCAAATCCATTTTTAACTTAAAGATAGTGTCAATTGATGGTAAGCCACAACACACTGACAATCGGATGACAGTTCAGCCTGATGGTGGATTAGAACTCGTTGAGTTGGCAGATATAGTCGTCATTCCAGGGTGGCATGACCTAGACAGTGCGCCTACTTCTAATATTTCTGAAGCATTGGTTAGAGCTCATGCAAGAGGAGCTATGGTCGTGGGGCTTTGCTATGGTGCTTACGCATTAGCCTACTCAGGGCTATTAGATGAAAAAGAAGCTGCGACTCATTGGATGGCAGAGGACGATTTTACTGTTCGTTTTCCAAATATAAAGCTAAATACGAATGCACTTTATGTTGAAAGTGACCGTGTAGTCACTTCAGCAGGTACTGCTGCCGCTTTAGACTGTTGCTTGTATATTGTGAGGTCTTTTTATGGGACAAAAACAGCGAATAAAGTTGCACGTATCTTAGTTGTACCTCCGCACAGAGAAGGCGGTCAGGCACAATTTATTGCACAACCTATCCCAAAATCAACTCAAGATGCAGAGGTCAATAGGTTACTGGATTATTTACGTGAAAACCTCGACAAACAATATTCCATCGCTGATTTAGCAGATCAATTATTTATGAGTCGCCGTACCTTTACTCGGCATTTCAACAACGCTACCGGTATGTCATTTGGAAAATGGCTTGTAAGTACTCGTCTGCAACGTAGCCTTGAGCTTCTTGAAAGTACAAGACTTTCTGTAGAACAAGTGTCTGAAATGGTTGGTTTTCAGACTGCAACGTCATTTAGGCAACATTTTAATCAACGTTTTCACGTTAGCCCAAGTGCTTGGCGTAAAACGTTCGCAGGAAGTTAATGGTGTTCAGAAAATTAACAAGCACTAAATGAAATAGCTTTTCCCCCGCTGGCATCCGTTAACATAAGTCTTTGCATGGCTTGAGGTTATAGTTACTTTTGGCGAATCAAATTATAACGTCTTGCCATACTGTCTGAAAATCACCGGCCAAAGATCAACAGACCCTAGCTACTTCACTTTATAATTTATTGCGTTGGATAAGTTGGTCTGGAATGGTTTCACCCCATTTTCCCATTGCTTCAAGAACATCTCGTAGATTTTCTCCTAAAGTAGTTAATTCATATACCACTCGTGGCGGCGTTTCGGCATACACAGTGCGAGTAACAAGTCCGTTAGCTTCAAATTGCTTTAATCTGTGGGTTAGGGTATGTGCACTAATTCCATTCAGGTTATTTTTCAGTTCGGTAAAACGAAGAGGGCCATGTAACAGCTCTCTAATGATTAACGTTGCCCATGGGCCATCCATAAGTATTAAAAAACGCGCGACGCCGCAGCAAGGCGTTTCTCTGTTATTCATACTTTTCTCATTTTTGTAAGTTATTTCTAATAGTGCATTTGACGTAACCGACTTAACGTCTGCACTATTATCACTCTGTTTAAATTATCATTACTGGAGTATATATGAAATACATTATTCATGGAGCAACTGGTGCCCAGGGATCGCCTCTTTTTAATAAGTTGATTGAACAAGGTGTGGATGCTGTTGCTGCTGTGCGCGACCCCACCTCTCTTAAGGGTGTTCCAACAGTCACTTTAGACTTAACTTCCATAGACTCTCTTATTTCTGCTTATGCTGGTGCTGATGGGATATTCGTTCATTTACCAATTGGTCCTGAAGTAATGCGTAGTGAATTTGCACATAATATAGCGAAAGCGATTATGGAGGCTAAGCCTGCCCGTGTAGTTCTTACAACTAGTGGTTGGCCCTTAGGTATCCCTGGAGATAAAAGCGCATTGCCCACTCTGATTAATGAACTTGAGAAGACGAACGTCTCTTTGGCTATCATTGCACCGCAGTTATATCTTGAGAATTTGTTGTTGCCAATTGTTATTGGACCAGTGAAAGAAGATCATAAACTCCCTTATCCACTTCGTAATGATTATCCAGTTTCTTGGTGTTCTCATCTTGATATTGCTGATGTCGCAGCAGCTCTTCTTCGCAATTTTTCTGTAACAGGGATTGTGGAAGTGGGCCAATTGCCAGCCATCACTGGTAATGACCTAGCAGATGCATTTGCTGACTATTTTGGTCATGATGTTAGCTTTCAAAGCCTTACTCCTGATGAGTTTGGTATGAAATTAGCTATTTTGTTTGGAGAAAGTACCGCAACAGAGGTTGTAAAAGGATATAAAGCAAAAGCATTAACTCAAGATTCAGCAATCAAACAAGCTATGAGTGCGCAAGTATTATTAGGAATTACACCACGTACCATAGGACAGTGGTTAAGAGATATAAATATTTGACTATCTGATAATCAGGCCTATACATTAATATGTAAAGGCCATAAAATTCTAAGTAACACCTAAATTATCACCGAGTGGCTGTGTGAGAAATTCTTTATTAAAGACTATTAAACCAAATTTAACATTATATCTCAAGAGATAGTCCATCATATTTTTCCATATCCAAAACTTGTACACAAAGCTTGCCCAATACACTTTTAAATAAGGTCGCAAAAAAAGTAAAACGTTAAACATTTTTATTCGTAAATCAGATAATAACTATATCTCTATCAAATAAGTGAGCATCAGTTAAGTATGTTTCGCTAGATGAATTTCCATCACCATTTATGTAAAACTTTAGTTCTTTAATTAATCTTGTTTAATGGGAATTCTCAATAACTTATTGCAACCTTGGATCGTGAAGATTTCAACAAATTTTTCAGATGAAAAACCTAATTAAATTGGCAATAGATTCTTCCATGATAACATTAATTAAAAACTGTCTTATAGAAAAATCAGAAATGAACATTGTAAAAATAGGTTACATGTTCACCTAGGAATTCAAGGAAATCGTAAAGTAAAATCTAATAGTTCTGTATCCACATCATGAATTAATTCACTTAGTTAAATGCTAAACACGGCCTTGTTCTCAGAGAGTCGAACTCAACCATTATTAATGGCAATCATATTATTTACTTTAAATTTTAGCATGTTATTCGATTTGCACCCACTAGCGTCCTCTCTACCTAGTGGACAAGGTGATAAGTTTTTTATAAACTTTGAGTTAAAAAACATATAGTTACCCTCCTTTTTTAACAATCCATTTTTACGAAGCTTGGCCAGCATAATATCTAACTTAATTATACTTATATGTAAAATGTCCGATATTTCCTCTCTAGTTAGCTTGACATCAACTTTAAGCCATTCATCCTTAAAGTTACTGTTGAACACTGTTAACAAGTCAAAAACTAACTTTACTAACTTTTCGTCAGGAGAGGACGATAGTAAAAAAATTGCCAAAGCCGTTTGTCTTTCCATGAAATAGTTTGAACTAAACATAAACTTAGTAAAAAGATTAATATTTATGTGAGATAAATTGTTGATTAATCGTTTATCTATAAACGTTACTTTACTATCCCTCGCAACTATTATTTGTTTGCAACAAGTACATTTATCCTCTAAGAGCAAATGATAATCAGTCAGCCTACCTGGGATTATTGCATTTACAAATTTTGGTCTAGTGTAATCGTTAGTCCGTTTGGCATATAAAAGAAGTCCATCGTCTAAATATATAAAATTGTTTAACAACAACTGCTTACTTATCGAGCTTCCTTTGGATAAAGTCTTTGTTACACCATTTTCATATATAAAATCCACAATGCATTTTTCAACTTTTTCGGGGAAAAATATTGTCGACTGTTCCCTCATTCTTGCGTTTAGATCTACTGCGTTCATGATAAAGCCATCTAATAGTTACCACGTATATTAATTATAATAATTAAAACAAACTTTAAACATACCACTTATCAATTTTATATTTATAAAATCGTGACACAACCGACACTTGATAAAAATGCGTGATGGCAATCAAAAAATGGGTATACGGATTTAATGGTTGATGGGGCACCTTCACCCCATCAATCTGATACCACCCTCAGATGGTTGATAGATCGACTCCGTAGTTGAGTTCCTCTGCGAAGTCCGGCAGTCCGTAACCGATGGTTTTCTTGTAGAAAGGAGAGACCTTCGCAGTCGGTGCCTTCTTCTTGTGCTTCGTGGTGTAGAGCATTCGTGCCCGCATCACCTCGAAGGAGTAACCGCGCCCTTCACGGTTCTTGTCCTTGGCCAGTCGGTTGATGGACTCCGTGTAAGCGTTGGTGACGGGCATGTCCGTCTCGAAGTAGGTCATGGTCTCTTCGCGCCAGTTTCCCACTGCCCTGACCAGATCGCTCCAGACTTCCTTTTGGCCCTTCGGGATGGTGGCTATCCACTCGTCCAGGGCGGCTTCTGCCTGGAGCCGTGTGGTGGCGTCCCAGATGCCGTAGAAGCGCTCCTTGTGCTCGTAGGCGGCCAGCAGTTGCGGGAACGCGCCTGTCCAGGTCTCCATGATGAGGCGCTCCCGGTCTGAGACTTCGTGAGCGCGTTTCAGCAGGATTTTCCGGTCTCCCTTGAGAGTCCGGCTCTGGGACGGTTTCAGCTCCTTTCTGAGGCCCTTGCGCACTCTCTCTAGGGCATCGTTGGCCATGCGCACCACATGGAACTTATCGACCACGATACGGGCCTGGGGCAGCACAGCCTTGACCGCTGCCCGGTAGGGGTTCCACATGTCCATGCTGACGATCTCGACCTTCTGCCGGTCTTTCAGCTTCATCAGGTAGTTGGTCACCACGTCCTGGCGGCGGGTGGCCAGCAGGTCGAGCAGGGTTCGCTCCTCAATGTTGGTCAGAATGCAGCGGTAGCGCTTGTTCAGGTATAGCTCGTCAATGCCCAGGATGCGGGGCGTCTCGAAGCGGTGCCAGCGCCCCAGGAACTCGGCGCGGGCGTTGAAGATGTCGCGCACCGTCTTCTCGTCCAGGCCGGTCTGTGCCGCCACAAAGGTGTAGGGGTGGTTGAAGGATTCCTTCTCCACGTACTCATGCAGCCGCAGTGTCATACGGAATCCGTCCACCATCTCCGGTAGCTGGGGCCTGAATGTTGTCTTGCAGGCCCGGCAGGTGTATCGGCGGCGGACCACCCAGAGAGTGACCCGCTTGCCGTGGATGGGCAGATCACGATAGGGAACGTCACGCTTGCCGAACCGTACGAACTCACCCTGCACGCCGCATTCCTCGCAGGCGATGGGATCGGGCACGTCCACCTGGAAGTGCATTTCGTCGTCGGTTGATTTGCAGCCCAGTACTTGGTATTGCGGCAGGTGAAGGATGTTGTCGGGAAGTTCGGTCATGGTGTTGTATAGGCGTAGGTGTCAGTCAGATCCATCCGGCTCGGCATTGGTGTTTGCTTTTTTACCCAACAAGCTGCTGGAAACGAAAAGTAAGGCACCGAGGACAATTGCAATATCAGCCAGGTTGAAGGCCGGCCAATGCCAGTCTCGCCAATAGAAATCAAAGGAATCCACAACATAGCCGCGAAAGACCCGGTCAATCAGGTTGCCCATGGCGCCACCGAGGATAAGACTGTAAGCGATGGCTTCTCCTTTATGACGATTTTCAAGGATCAGCTTGATCAGAAAAATCGAGACCACTACCGCGATCCCGATAAAAAAGTAGCGCTGCCAGCCTCCACCATTCGCAAAAAGACTGAATGCGGCACCGGTGTTCCATAGGTGCACCCAGTTAAAGAACGGGGTCACCGAAACATACTCGCCATAGGCCATTGATTGCTGCACCAGCCACTTTACAGCCTGATCAGACGCTGCCAGCAGGCCCGATATGGACAATAGGGCATACGGCGAGAGCTTTTTGCCAATAATGAGCATTATTTAACCCTTCAACGCCAAAATGCGTCTGGCACCGTTAAGTACAATGCCCCCCGCGATGGTGCCGATAATCAGATCCGGATAATTGGAACCGGTCCACGCGACCAGGACGCCGGCGGTGATGACCCCCAGGTTGATCACCACGTCGTTGGCCGAGAATATCCAGCTTGCCTTCATGTGCGCCCCGCCTTCCCGATGTTTGGATATGAGCAGCAGACAACTGGTATTGGCAATCAATGCGACGAATGCGATAGCCATCATCACCAGCGATTCAGGCTCACTACCGAATACAAAGCGTCTCACCACCTCTACGAGCACGCCCACAGCCAAGATCAGTTGCAGTACACCAGCAAGATGCGCGGCACGTACCTGCATTTTCACGCTATGTCCAACCGCATAAAGGGCAATCCCGTACACCGCCGCATCGGCAAAATTGTCCAGGGATTCTCCAATCAGGCCGGTGGACCGGGCGATCAGACCGGCAGTCATTTCCACCACGAACAGAAGTGCATTGATGCCGAGCAACCAGCGCAGGGTCCCGGATTCTTGCTTAGCAGAAGCTGCCGAAAACTCGGCGGCCTTGATGGTCTCCGGATTTGCAGCGACGGTTTCCTGAAGCGAGGCGCCTAGCCCCAAGGTCTTCAGTTTCGAGGTGACGGGCTCGACCTCGCCGTCATGCACGACCTTCAGCCGGCGGTTCGACAAGTCGAAGGACAGCGCCCGAATCTCCTCAAAGCCGTTCAGGGCTAGGCGAATCATTCGTTCTTCTGATGGACAGTCCATCTTCGGCACGGCATAAACACTGACCCATCTCCCTGGCGCCTCGGAGGAGGCCTGTATATCGGTATCCGCTGCGGACGTTGCATCACCGCCACAGGCGCCACCACAGGATTTGCTCATGATACGACTCCACTTGAACAATGTTGTGGTACCATTTAAAACTATAAAGCTACTATAAGGTCAATAGAGTAAAGAATCCGTTGGGGAGGAGGCTGATGCGCATTGGTCAGTTGGCGCAGTTGGTAGGGGTCGAAACACAGACGATCCGCTTCTATGAACAGCAGGGCTTGTTGCCGCCGCCTGATCGGCAGGACAACGGTTACCGTGTCTATACCGAGAAGCATGGTGAGGGGCTGGCCTTCATCCGTCGCTGCAGAATCCTGGGCCTGTCACTGGCTGAGATTCACGAACTACAGAGCTATCAGGACGACCCTCATCAGCCTTGTACCGCCGTCAACGCCTTGCTCGATGATCACATCTCTCATGTGCGGTCGCAGATAACCGCTCTGCAAGCGCTTGAGAAACAACTCGTTTCACTGAGAGCGAGTTGCAACGATGACCGGGAAGTTGAGGCGTGTGGGGTTCTTGCTGGAATTAGCGAAGGAAACATGCACCAGCAGTAGGTGAAGCATCAACCAGATAATCCGATGAGATGCCGGTCTGTCTCACTCTCATGCAAAGGTAAGATCAACCATTTAATCCGCTTACCCCAAAAAATTTAATCAATGGAATTTGTGACTAGCATCATCATTTATCATACAACTTCTATATGCGTATATACATATTTCTAACTAATTTATGCTTAAATCTTAAAGCGTCAAAGACATTCGTTAAATAAATGCTGATGTGCTTTTTACATACTTAAATTGATCATATTTGCAGTTATTAAATACGGATAAAAATAATGAGCTTAAGTGCTTAAGGTTAATGGTTTGCAAAATGTGGTACGAGGCTTAATAATGAAACACTTATTATCAGCAATACTGTTGATTAAACTAATTCTTTTCATTCCTTTAGCATATTCTACACCTTGGGATAGCCTAACAACTGAGCAGGTTAAGTCGACCCTGGAAGAGAAGTTTACCGCAGGTAAATATTCGCCTAAAGGTGCAGATTCTTGCCTAGTGTGTCATAAGAAAAATGACAAAGTGATGGCTATTTTCGATGGCAAGCATGGTGACATGAGCCATTCCAATTCCCCCATGGCGGGATTGCAGTGTGAGTCTTGTCACGGCCCTCTAGGTAACCATAACAAAGGTGGCAAAGAACCAATGATCACCTTTGGTCAGGACAGCAAGTTATCTGCCCCGACTCAAAATACTGTGTGCTTGGGTTGTCACCAAAATACCGCCAAAGTGGGTTGGCATAATAGTTTGCATAATCTGGAGGAAATCGCCTGTGCATCCTGCCACCAGGTACATGTGGCTAAAGACCCTATCTTAGATAAACAACAGGTTAACCAAGCTTGTACTTCATGTCATACCCGCGAAAAAGCGGATATGAGTAAACGTTCATCCCATCCCTTAAAGTGGGATCAGATGACGTGCATCGATTGTCATGCGCCTCACGGTTCATCAAATGAGAGCGCCCTCAAAAAAGCCACAGTAAATGACACTTGCTATAGCTGCCATGCCGAAAAACGCGGCCCCTTCCTATGGGAGCATGCGCCCGTAACCGAAAACTGTTCAACCTGTCACAACCCACACGGCAGTGTGAATGAGGCACTGGTGAAGCAACGCGTACCACAGTTATGTCAGCAGTGCCATGCCGATGACGGTCATGCGAGCCGCGTTGTGAGCCAGCCGAGTACCAATGCCTTTGGCGCAGGTATGGGTTGCTTGAATTGCCATAGCCAAATCCACGGTTCCAACCACCCTGCCGGCAGCAATTTTGCGCGTTGATTAAGGAGTCTGAGATGAAGTTTAAATTAAATTTAATCACCATTGGACTGCTTGCCGCTTCTGCAAGCGTTAACGCCGCAGACTTTTCGGTAAAGCAAGCCAATACTAGCAAGGTCAACACTAGCGCCTATCAATGTAAGGCGTGCACAGTGAAACAGGGTTACCAAGGCGAAGTGAGCACCAATGTCGGCTGGGCAAGCAGCGACGATATCCACTCAGGTAACAGCTTTGGCGACAGTGATACGGGTTGGCGTGGCAGTGTCGGTGGTGATGTGAGTTATCGACAAGGTGAATACCAGGCAGTGATGAAAGCCGATGAACTCGGTTCGGACAACGGTTATCTGCACCTCGAAGCCGCCAAGAACAATCTGGGCGGCATCCAACTCGATTACAGCATGATGACTCGTTATGACGCCACTGCCCAAACCCAATTATGGCATAACAATGGGTTGCTGCTACCCGACAGTCACACCCGCTACCTTGACCTTGAATTACAGCGTGAAAAAGTCGGCATCGGCCTTGAGGGTGAGTTAGATGCGCTGCTTAACGGCCTCAAGGGCTATATCAACTATGACCAAGAGGATAAAACGGGCAATCGTCGCAGCAGTTTATTAGCCAACTCAGGCCCAATGAACTTTGCCTTGCCCGTCGATGCAACGACCCAAAATATCAATGCGGGTATTAGCATCGACCAACACCAATGGCAAAGCGAACTGGCCTATAACGGCAGTTATTACCGAAATCACATTAATCACTTAAGTCTACCCTATGCCGATAATGTGTATGCTGCCACCCCAGATAACGATGCTCATCAAGTCTCGTTAACGGGCCAATACCTACTCGGCACGAACGTGATTAACGGTCGCCTCGCTACTGGCCGAATGATTCAGGATGACAATCTTATCCAAGTCAGCGGCAATCCCCTGCAAAGCTGGGATGGTGAAGTGGAGACCTTAGACGCGCGTATCGGCTTTAGCAGTATGCTGAGTCCCCGTTGGCGCCTAAACAGTCAGCTGGATTACAGCGACCGAGATAATAAAAGCTCTACCTGGGATTTTGCCCAATTTGAAGTGGACAATGTCAGCGGTGCTTTTAAGCAAAACGTTGCGATGGATATTCAGCGCACTAACTTCAAACTGCAGAGTAGCTACCGTTTCAACAGCGACTATCGTTTACTCGGCGGTTTTGATTACAAAGCGGTGGAACGTAACTATACCGAGCGTGAAGAAACAGAAGACAGTGCGCTGTGGGCCAAGCTGAATATCCGTGTCATCCCTAAAACTGTGGTAGACCTTAAAGCCAGTTATGAAACCCGTGATGGCTCAACTTACGACAGCCTGGAAGCCACGTCCATCGAGGAAAATCCGTTGTTACGCAAGTTTTACCTTGCAGACAGAAACCGTAATGGGCTCGAACTCAGCGTTAATCATACCCCCCTGCAATGGTTAACCCTTGACTTCGATGCCCATTACAACAATGACGACTACGATGACACCCTCATTGGTTTAACTGAGGTGCAGGACTACGGTTACAACGTACAACTCAGTGCGCAGCTCTCCAACAGATTCAACGTTTTTGCTAGCGCAGGGCAACAATGGATTGAATCTGACATCGCAGGTAGCCAAGCCTATTCCACCCCAGATTGGTACACCAATATCGACGATGAGTTTATCGACCTCAATATCGGTTTCACCTACGACGGGCTGATGGATGACCGCTTAAGCATTGGGGGCAATTACCAATTTGCTAACTCAGCGAGTGACACCCTAATCACCACGACCACTAACCAGCCTTACGGCGATTACTACTCCTACAGCCACAACTTTGAGCTGTATGGCCGTTATGCCCTGAACAACAGTATGGGACTAAAACTGAGCTATCAGTACGAACGTTACTACGATACTGACTATGCCGAAGTCAGCCCCCATGCCGTTCCGGGATTAGTGACCTTGGGTGAGCTTAATCATAACTACAACGCGCATCTGCTGATGTTGACCTTCAGCTACATGCTGCCTTGATTTAAAAGAGGTGAAGAGAATGGAACGTAGAAGTTTTTTAAAAATGAGTGCCGCGGTGACCGCTGCAGCGACAATTTCTGGATGCAATAAAAGCGCTAGTGAAGCCAATGTTGTACCACCGACGACAACACCCACGGATGAAGTCATTAATTGGTCCGCTTGTTTGGTTAACTGCGGTTCAAACTGCCCTATCAAAGTGTTCAGTAAAGATGGAGTTATCACCCGTATCGAAACTGACCATGAAACCACGGATGAATATGGCGTTAATCATCAAGCAAGAGCTTGTCCCAGAGGCCGCTCATTAAGACAGCGAACTTACGCAACCGATAGACTTCGCTCACCAATGAAGCGTGTAGGTAAGCGCGGTGATGCCCAATTTGTCCCGATAACATGGGAACAAGCTTATTCAGAAATAGCCACTAAGTTACAAGTAATTAAAGAAACCTATGGCCCAGAATCAATATTTCTTCATTTAGGTTCAGGAGCTTATTATGGTTTTTCATCTAATACTGCGACTTGGGGACGTTTATTAAATTTAAATGGTGGTTTCCTTGATTACCATTGGGATTACTCTTGGGCAGGAGTCTATGCTGCGAGTATAGCGACATACGGAAGTCAATGGGACAGTATTAGTGGTTCATCTCTAAGCGAAATTGAAAACTCTGACCTATTTATTGGTTTTGGATTTAACCCTAATGAAATTCGCATGAGTGGTAGTGGTGAAGGTTATGACTTTGTGAAAGCCCTTGAAAAAAACCAAAAGGGAATTAAAGTTTGGATGATCGAACCTCGTTACACTGATTCTATGCGTGGGAACGAAAATGAATGGCTTGCTATTCGCCCAGGAACAGACGCAGCATTAATCGAAGCTGTTATTTATCAGATGATTAATTCTGGCTGGGTAGACTCAAATGCGAAGTCATTTTTAGATAAGTATGTTGTAGGTTATGACAGGAATTCTTTAGTTAATGCCAAAGCATCTATCGCGTTACATTCAGATCCATTCATTGCATCACATGCACAGTATGTAAACCCAGATGAAAACTATTTTGATTACATCATGGGACAAGGCATTTATTCCGCTAACGGAGCTAAAACTCCAAGTTGGGCGGCTGCTATTTGTGGCGTATCTGAAAATAAAATCAAACAATTAGCTACAGCAATTATGGCTGCAGAAGCGCCATATATTTCTGCTGGAGCAGGTATTAGTCGACATGCTAACGGTGATCAAGCAACCCGAGCTGTTTATACCCTAGCGATAATGACAGGTAAGATCGGCCGTTCAGGGGTAAATAGCGGTGCAATGCCGAGCAGTTATAGCTTTGGGGTATCAGGAATGCCGGCAGGTAATAATCCTGTTGAAGTAACAATCCCAGTCTTTACATGGTCAGATGCTATTGTTCGAGGCAAAGAGTTCACAGGAACCACTGATGGTGTTCGTTACAAGACGAGTGGCAGCCAAGAACTAGTAGACAACAACCCTGCAAAGCTAACAACCAATATCAAAGCCGTCATTAACTGCGCAGGCAATGCGCTGGTTAACCAACACTCAGATAGCAACGGTACCGCTGAGATATTACAGGATGAGACACTGTGTGAATTAGTGATCGTAAGTGATTGTTGGATGACAGCTTCTGCAAAATTTGCAGACTATCTGTTACCTGATAGTACTTGGCTTGAATCTGATGACTATGCAAATGACTCTTATGCATCAGGGCAGATGGCCTATGCAACCTTCATGAGTACATCACTAACTCCTCTTGGCCAAGCTCAATCAATGTATGAAATGTGTACTGGCATAGCCAAGGCAATGGGTAAAGAGTCTGAATATACCAATGGGCTAACTGGCCAACAATGGTGTGAAAAACTCTACAGTGAAACAAAAGCGATGAATCCAGACGTTGCGATGCCCAATACCTATGAAGAGGCTCAAAAAATTGGGGTATTCCGCAAATATATGCCAGCTTCATTTGTAGCGTATCAATCATTTATTCAAAACCCAACAGCAAATCCACGACCAACGATTTCAGGAAAGTTTGAAATATTTTCCATTTCCCTTGCACGTAAAGCGGCAACTTGGACATTGCCTTCAGGAGACAAAATTACTGCCCTGCCACAATATGTTATCACTTGGGACGGGTATGAAGATGCTGATGCGATTAATGCTGGCTATCCATTACAACTTTGTGGTTATCACACAAAAGGTAGAACCCATTCCAGTTATCACAATGTCGCTTGGTTACGTGAAGCAGTTGAAGATGCTGTGTGGATGAATCCAATTGATGCAGCTCAACGCGGTTTAGCTGATGGAGATAAAGTCCATATTTTCAATGACAGAGGTACGATAGAGATTCCAGTCAAATTAACACCTAGAGTAACACCAGGAGTTTGCTCCTTAGGGCAAGGTGCATGGTACAAACCAGATAGCAATGGTCGAATTGGTCCATCTGGTCATGTGATTGATATTGGTGGTTGTATTAACACATTAACCAAATACCATCCTTCGCCCATTACAAAGGGGAATCCACAACATACCAATCGTGTTCAGGTAGTAAAAGCTTAAGGGTAATCAAAATGACAGAAAAAACTCAATTTGGATTCTATTTCGATAGTAGCAAGTGTACAGGCTGTAAGACTTGTCACATTGCTTGTAAAGACCGTATGGTTGGAAAAATTCGAAACAAAGATGACGTAGCCTTAAATGGCGTAGCTTCTCTACCTGGCATGTTATGGCGTCGAGTGTATGAATATGGTGGCGGAACATGGAACCAGAATAGCGATAATAGCTTTGAACAAGATGTATTTGCTTACTATACCTCGTTAAGTTGCAATCATTGTTCTGAACCTGTTTGCGTCAAAGCTTGCCCAACAGGAGCGATGCACAAACGCAAGGAAGATGGTCTTGTGTTAGTTGAAGAATCACTTTGCATTGGTTGTCAAAGTTGTTCTAGAGCATGTCCTTACGATGCTCCGCAAATTGATAGAGACCGAAAAGTAATGACTAAATGTGATGGTTGCTACGACCGTCTTGCCGAAGGTAAAAAACCTATTTGTGTCGAAAGCTGTCCTTTGCGGGCATTAGATTTTGATACGATGGAAAATCTACGAGCAAAATATGGCGATGGAGATGAGCATTTTGCTCCCTTACCTTCGCAGTCAATAACGTCTCCAAACTTGATTGTAAAAGCCTCACGAAACTCAAAATCAACAGGCAATGGTAGCGGTAAAGTATTGAATATACGCGAAGTTTAATGACCATTTAAGTTAAGGTGCAATGAAAATTGCACCTTTTTAAAATATAAAAAGATAATTCAACCATCATGAAAAGAAATAATCTCGCAACACTCAACGAATTGAAAGCTATATCAAATATTTTTCATTCAGTATTAATGATATACCCTGAGGCAGAATTACTAAATCAATTCAAAGAGCAAAACCTAGCCAAAGATTGGCCAAGATTAACTAATTCCAAAAGAGAATCTCAAGCTTTAGATGAATTGTCCCGATTTCTAACACAATGGAGTGATAACAATGATGCACTCATTAAGCTTAAATTAGATTACGGAACGGTTTTTTATGGTCCAAACACTCCCAAAGCAACACCTTGGGGGTCAACCTATTTATCACCTTCACAGCTATTAAATGACAGCAGCACTATTGAGTTAAAACATTTTTACGCCAAACACGGAATAAATGTTAAAGCCGAAAGCAATGAACCTATTGATCACATCGGCTTAATTATGGCTGTTATTAATTTTTTACTAGGAAAAATGATAGAAAACCCTAGTAACGATGATTATAGATTAGTTCTTACAGAGCTATTAGAGACCCATTTTCTACCGTGGGGAAATCGGTGTTTGCAGTTAGCTTATGAAAATTCTGAATCAGACTATTATAAAGGATTTTCAAATTTAGGATTAGAGTTCTTTAGATATTTAATTAAAACATTCAACTTAAAAGTTAAAGTTAGAAATATTTATCGTTAGGTATCAAATAATGACCTTATTAAATTCAATAAACCAACAATGGGAAAAATCTCATTTAAGCGATGCGCTAAATCAAAAGTTTAGAAACTACAGTCAAATAAATCAATTTATTACTGGTGCAACCAGTTTAAATTCTGTGACATGTATGATTGCTGCACTGGTATACAATGAAGGTAAACCAGATTGGTTGCCCAGAAAAGTTAACTTAAACAAAATATCAGAAGAACATATTTTAAACTGTTTGTTTATTAGCTGCCAGTTACTATTTATAAAAGCATTGCAAGATAACGAACTTAGCCAATGTGAAAGGCTCATATTCACATTGGCAAATATCTGGGCAAACAACTTCGCCCCCAAAAACTCTAGTATCTGCAGCTTAATAAATAAGATATGTTCTCAACTAGATATCATAACATTACAAAATGGGTTAAAAAACAAATCAATAAGATAAATACATCTTTTATCGTCACTTTACATCTAGATCGTTTAAATAATATGGATTGGTTCTAATTTTTAATTCAATCTGATAAGCTTATTTTGTATCTTCCACAGTATTATCTGTTTTCAGTTCTAAAATATCATTATAAAACAATCAACTGGAAAGAGTGTAAGTTATCTTTTATCAACAGTAATTCATTCTTTATTAGATTAAAAGAAATGATTTTTATACAAACTGCAAGTTCAAAAAATGCATAATAGTTATATTCTCAGTAAATTATCATAAATTCTGGACTAATGATTGAGCGGGCGCTATCTATACTATTATTAATTTTTAATCATAAGCACCAACTGGCGAGCACCCTATTATTCTGCCACCTATATTTAGCTTTATTTACAAGCGCTTAACATAATTAAAAAGAAAGTTAAAAATCCATGTACTGTAAAAATAGCGCGCGATGTATTAAATCGGGTGACTTAGATCTACTTCATATGTGACTTTATTAAGTGACTACGCAACTGTGAAATATAATGAGCATACTCGTTTGGAGGCGTCGCTGAGAACTTAGCGAACCAAGCCAATAATAAATCTTTATAAATACTCGCTATAGATATAGAAATAATTTGACTGGGAATATTAAAACTTATTGTAGGAAAAGCCTGATTTAATCTTTCCTGTAGAATTTTGCTCATAAGCATATTCACATTTGTTAATAAAAAATCAAGATCATTCCCCAATTTATAACTCATAAAAAATCGATTGTTTCCTAATTGACGTGACCGATTCAAAAACGATACTAAGTGAGGTTGTGGCTCAGTCTGCAGCCAGTTTTCAGATGTTGTAAGATCATCGAATAACAGGTTAAACATATCCTCATGAATTTCAAGCATAATGTGTGCTTTAGATGGATAATGCTTATAAAGTGTACTGCGGCCAACATTAGCCTCTTCGACAATGTCTTTTACAGTAATGTCATTATAGTTTTTATTCTTTACTATTAGTATAAGTGCATTCTTAATTGCACTTTTAGTTCGGCAACGTTCTCGCTCTCCACGTTCCATAGCTTGGTATCTCACATTATAACCAACAAATCATATTCGTCTAAGTATGGACAATATATATAATTTGTCTATATTTTGCAAATCTTAAAGCATTTATCATTATGACTCGACATTAACTTTTGTTTTATGAGATGGTTGTTATGAAATTTAGCTTAGTTTTTTTGTTTTCGGTTGCTTTTAGTATACCAGTTACTGCTAGTGAAATAATTTCAGCTGAAAAAATTATCAGGAATCAGCATCAGCTGCTAATTAATAAGATTAGTTCAATTGAAGCTGAAACACTTAATAAATGGATAGAAACCAAGAAAGATTTTATTCTTTTAGATGTTAGAGAGCCTGAAGAAATCATTGCTGTAAATATAGATATAAATAATAAGATAAACATCCCTAGGGGAACGGTGGAATTTAATGTTCAGAGGTTGATCCAAAATAAGAATCAACATATTGTTGTTATGTGTTCCCATGGCATTAGAAGCACAATCGTTACTGATATCCTTAATAAATTTGGGTATATTAATGTTTACAATCTAAAGGATGGGCTATTTTCATGGGTTAACTCTGGACACAGGGTAAGTAATTTTTATGGTTCATTTAAGATTGATGAATTTAAATCAAGCATAAAATAATTTTTTAAATTTGGAGTTTTTATGAATATTGTGATGTTACTTTACCCAGGTATAACCCCTTTAGATTTATTTGGGCCATTACAAGCTTGGTCATTAATAAATGATGTTAATATTCAACTGGTTTGGAAAAATCGTGAGCAAATAGAGACTGATACTAGCGCATATTTATTGCCAACTTGCACCTTTGATGAAATTGATGCTCTGCCGAGAGTTGATATACTTTTTGTTCCAGGAGGAAAACTTGGTGCATTTGAAGCAATGCAAGATCAAGAAGTTTTAGATTTTTTAAATCGTACCTCAGATAAATCATCTTGGATTACGAGCGTATGTACAGGTGCACTTATTCTTGGTGCAGCAGGATTATTGGAAGGCTATAAAGCAACGACACATTGGACAATGGTCGATATGCTTCATTCATTTGGTGCTGTCTATACAAAAGGCCGCTATGTGATTGATCGTAATCGTGTAACAGGTGGCGGTGTTACTGCTGGAATTGACTTTGGTCTTGCAATTATATCACGTATTATTGGTATCGATAAAGCACAAGAAACTCAATTACTACTGGAATATAATCCAGACCCACCGTTTAACTGTGGTCATCCTGATGTTGCTCCTCCAATTTTAGTAAATAAAGTTATTTGCGATTTGTGGGCAATTGGTTATCCCGTCATAGCAAAGAATATTTAGCCACGTTCAGTTATTTACTGAGCATATAAAATATTAAGATTAACTTGCACCCTGAAATATTTTGATTAAAGTACACACAAACATCAATCGTAAAGCTAAAGGGTGCAAGTGTTAATTACCTTATATAATAAATCTCTATCTGTATTCTCATACTCCTATCTCTATATTACATAAGGACATAGAGGCTAGAAATATTCCTGTAGCTTTCGATTGAAAGCTATGCACATCAGTTTGTATAAACTTAAAGGGTTTTGTATGCCTGAAACTCAGAATGTAATTTGATATTTGAACAATTTTTGGACTTGTTCGTAAATCCGATTTGGGAAACAAAGCTCATCCTAGATCATTGCTGAAACGTTTTGGGGCATAAACGTTTTAGAAATGGCAGCGTACCTACGTGATCGCTGCCATTTCAGTATGAAACTTTAATACCAAGTATGAACCTTTAATACTTAGTATGAGACTTTATTACTCTCCCACAGCGGTTTTCATTTAAATATCTCTATTTATTCTACTGTTACAGATTTTGCCAAGTTACGTGGTTGATCCACATCAGTACCTTTGATTAATGCAACATGGTACGACAATAGCTGTAAAGGAATAGTGTAGATCAGTGGCGCCATAAAGATGTCACAGTGTGGCACAGGGATCACTTTCATCGTGTCATCCGACTCAAACTCGGCATCCACATCGGCAAACACATACATTAAGCCGCCACGGGCACGCACTTCTTCAACATTCGACTTCAGTTTTTCGAGCAATTCATTGTTTGGCGCAACGACAATCACTGGCATATCGGCATCGATAAGCGCTAGTGGGCCGTGTTTTAATTCGCCAGAAGCATAAGCTTCAGCATGAATATAAGAAATCTCTTTCAGCTTTAACGCGCCTTCCATCGCAATCGGATATTGATCGCCACGGCCAAGGAATAATGCATGGTGTTTATCGGCAAAATCTTCAGCCAGTTCAGCAATCGCAGCATCTAAACCTAAAGCTTGTTCCACTTTTGCTGGCATAGATTGTAGGCTTTGAGTGATTTGGGCCTGCATTTGATCAGACATACCATTGTGGCGACCGATCACCGCAGTCAACATTAATAAGCCAGCAAGTTGTACTGTGAAAGCTTTAGTCGATGCCACGCCAATCTCGGCGCCCGCTTTCATCATGTAAGCCATGTCAGATTCGCGAACCAGTGATGAACCTGGCGCATTACAAATCGTCAATGTGGCTTTGTAACCCATTTCTTTCGCTAAGCGCATGGCCGCTAAGGTATCGGCAGTTTCACCCGATTGTGAAATCGTCACCAACAGGCTATTTGGGAATAAGTGCGACTTGCGATAACGGAATTCAGAGGCAATTTCGACGTTACAAGACACGCCAGCCCAATCTTCTAACCAGTAACGTGCCGCCATGCCCGCATGGTAACTAGTACCACAGGCGATGATTTGCACATGTTTGATATCTTTTAAAAACTCAGCAGCGTTGTCACCAAAAGCCGTGTCTAGCACTTGCTTATTAGCAATACGACCTTCAATTGTGCGCGTCAGTGCCAATGGCTGCTCGTAAATTTCTTTAAGCATATAGTGGCGATATTCGCCTTTGTCACCGGCATCGTGGGTAATTTCAGATTCTTTTACTTCACGCTCAACAGCATTACCGTTTAAGTCGAAAATACTCACGCTGCGACGGGTCACTTCAGCCACATCACCTTCTTCGAGGAAAGCAAATGAGCGAGTAACGGGTAATAAGGCAAGTTGATCTGAAGCGACAAAGTTTTCACCTAGACCAAAACCAATCACCAATGGACTACCAGAGCGAGCAACAACCATACGTTCACTATCACGACGGTCGATAACGACTGTGCCATAGGCGCCTTCGAGTTGTTTAACCGTGGCTTGTACGGCACCAAGCAGAGTGTTATGGGTTTTCAGCTCATGGTGCACTAAGTGACAAATCACTTCGGTATCGGTATCGGAACTAAAGCTGTAACCTAAACCTTTAAGCATTTCGCGCAGTTTATTGTGGTTTTCGATAATACCGTTGTGCACCACGGCAATATCACCTTCTGATAAATGCGGATGAGCATTACGCTCACTCGGCTCACCGTGGGTCGCCCAGCGTGTGTGCGCAATACCGGTTCCGCCCGCTAATGGGTCAGTTTCAAGCGCAGCCGACAACTCTTGTACTTTACCCACGCGGCGCGTACGGTTGAGTTCACCATTGTGAATAACCGCAACGCCTGCAGAGTCATATCCGCGATATTCTAAACGGCGTAAGCCTTCTACCAGAATTTCAGCCACATCCCTTTGCGCCACGGCGCCTACGATTCCACACATAGTCTTTACCTATAAATTAAAATGAAGTTGTTAAGCAATTTTGTCTATTGAGCATAGGGCGCTAGCATGACTCGCACGCCCTGATATGAAATTTGTTTGAGCGCACTCTCGTCGATACGTGAGTCGGTGACCAACACACTGACCTTGGCCCACGGTAACTCTAAGTTAGGGATCCGCTTGCCAATTTTGTCTGAATCGACCATAACGATCACTTCGCGGGAAACTTCGGCCATCACTTTGCTTAGGCCTGTTAACTCGTTAAAGGTGGTGGTCCCGCGTTCAAGATCGATACCATCGGCACCGATAAACAGTTGGTCGAAATTATATGAACGCAACACTTGCTCGGCGACTTGGCCTTGAAAGGATTCAGAATGTGGGTCCCAAGTCCCACCGGTCATCAATAAAGTTGGCTCGTTTTCGAGTTCATGAATGGCATTGGCAAGGTGTAGCGCATTCGTCATGACCACCAGCCCACGCTTATCGTTCAGCTGTTCAATCAAGCCTGACGTCGTAGTGCCGCTATCGATAATAATGCGATTGTGATCTTTAATCAGCTGCGCGGCGGTTTTCGCAATAGAAAGTTTATTAGGCGCAATTTTAGCAGAGAACTGTTGAGTGACTTCGTCTGGAATCGCCACGGCGCCACCGTAACGGCGCAATAATAAACCCGTTTTCTCAAGCGCGGCGAGATCCTTACGAATTGTCACTTCTGAGGTTTCAAAACGTAACGACAGTTCATCAACGCTCACTTCACCCTGTTCGTTCAATATGGTGATTATGCTGTGGCGACGCTGCTGTGTGTTTCGTTTATTCATAAAACCTTTCAGTTAAGTTTCGATTCGAAAGGTGCATTATAGTGAAACGAAACTTTTTTGCTAGGGTCTGTTGATCTTTCGAGAGTAATTTTTAGACAGCATGGCAAGACGTTATAATTTGCTTCGCCAAAAGTAACCATAACCTCAAGCCATGCCAAGACTTATGCTAACCGATGCACGCTGGGAAAAGCTATTTCATTTAATGAAAAGCACAGGCCGTGTTTATGACAAACCTGAACATAGACAAACATTCGAAGGTATTCTTTACCGCCTTAGAACAGGTATCCCTTGGCGAGATTTACCTAAAGA